>JAAZOK010000008.1 GCA_012797815.1 Chloroflexota bacterium
CAACAGACTTCCCGAATAGCTTGCCGCACAGTTCCCGTCACCCACCCAGTTGTGATCGTTCATCCCTATCTCGCTATACCGTCCTGCCAGGCAATCCGCCGCCCCATATTTTCCCAATCGAGAATGATTGTTCACAATGATGCTGTTCTGGTAATTCAATTGCCCTCTCACAGCATCTTTTTCCCCACTACCCTCAAAGCTGATCCCTCCTCCATTGGTGGCTTCGTTTTCCGTAATGGTAACGTGGGTAATGATCGCCATTCCGTTAATAAAGATTCCACCACCATCTTCAAAACTATAGTTACCACTGATGGTGGAATTGGTGAGGGTTAGTTCCCCCAGGCAGGCAATATGGATGCCACCCCCCTTCCCCCTGGATTGGTTATGACTGATGGTGGAATTCTCGATTGTGACCGTGCCACTCATGATCTTCATTCCACCCCCTGTCTTGCACTCGGTGAAATAATCTCCCCCACCCTTGGCAAGGTTATCGCTGATCGTGCTGTTCGAAATGGATAAGGTACCGTCATTCAATATCCCTCCTCCTGCGCTGGCTTGATTCTCTCGAACGATCACATTTGTCAATACCAGATCACCCTCGTTGCGGATAGCACCACCCGAACGCACGTCGCCCTGCGGATTCCCATAGCGCATGCTGAGATGACGGATCCCTACCCGGCTGCCTGCCGGGATCAGAAATATCCGTTCAATCGCCGCATCCGCAGATTCCGCCGCCTGGATGATCGTCTCGGATTGTCCTTTCCCCTGAATAGTCACATTCTTGTTCACAATAATTCCCGCTTCGGTATGTACGGCATCTTCCAGGCCGATCACCAACCCCGCCGTGGTGCTTTCTGCCTTCAAAGCAGCTTTGAGGGATGTGAAATCACAGCCTTGTGCGCACACCGTGATATCTGCCGCTGGAATCATGGTCGCCGTTGGAGAGAAATTCCCACCAACATCAGCACAACGAGTGCCGCATGCGCATAAAATGACAAAACTCAAAATATAACCAGTCACCAGATTTTTATGATGCATCATCACCTATATTCCTATTTTTGCTTTATCTATCCTAACAAAATCCGTGCCCCATTCTTATTCGTCAGTTATCCAATTTAACAATCATGTGCATGATTGAAATAAATAAACATGAGATAATAAATTGATCGAAGATTTTCTGGAGAACCTTTGCAAACTGTTGACAACCGTGAAAAAGAGGTCAAATTTTTCATCTCTGATCCTCTTCGAATACGCGACCATGTACTTGCCCATGGAGCCCGTCTCCAAAAAGAGCGCCTGTTCGAAATGAACTTGCGTTTTGATACCAGCCAGCAGACCTTGCGCGCCAGCCATCAGGTACTGCGATTGCGCCAGGATGATCATGTTCGCCTGACTTATAAAGACCAATCCGAATTTTCCGAAGGGATCGCCGATCGCCGGGAATTGGAGGTCACCGTCAGCGATTTTGAGACCACACGCTCCGTCCTGGAAGCACTTGGATTTGAAGTTTTCATGATCTACGAGAAATACCGCACCACTTTCACCCTGGATCCGTGTGAGATCGTCATCGATGAGATGCCTTTCGGAAATTTCATTGAGATCGAAGGACCATCAGCTGACATCATTCATGATATGGCATTACGCCTGGGGCTTGATTGGGAAAAACGCATCACTGTCAGTTACCTGGATTTATTTTATGGATTGAAAGACCAAAAGAAACTTTCAGCCCCATATATATGTTTTGAGTATTTCAAGAGGCTGGGGTTCAAAGAAGAGGATTTCACCACTGGCATAGACCAGGCATGATGCTATCTGGATGAATTCTCCAGTATTCCGAGTATCTCATTTCCAGTATCTTCATCAGTGATCAGGTCAGTGATATACCCGCCGCGGCTTGCTCCAATAATAGAACGTGCTTTGCGCGGCCCCCCCGCTGCAGCGATCACGCGCGGGGTATTCTTAAGGTGATTGAGGGGAATGCTGATAATCTCCTGCTTCAAATAATCGATGCTGTTTCCCTTGATATCAAAGAAACGCATACAAATATCTCCTACGGCTTTCTTTTCAAGCAATTGTGTCTTTTCATCATCGTCTACATAACTCTCAAAGATAATATTTCTTTTAAATGGGGGCGCTTCCCCGATACCAACTAACGCCACATCCAGGTTTCCCCAATTGGTTATCACTTCTTGTACGTCGGCAGGCTTCAAAAGATCTTTACGGATCTCTTTATTCTCGATGATTCCCGGGACATGTAACTGCATCCAGGTACCACCGCACACATCTGCGATGCGCTGGATGATCTGATGGACCTGGAAACTGGGGTTGATCTGCCCCACCCCTCCCAACAATGGGATGAATTGCAAATTGCCGCGCACTGCCGTCTCGACTGCCAGTGATACCTGATACATTGTCCTACCCCATCCAATTCCTATTCGTTGAACCGTATCATCGATCATTTTGCAGAAATACCAGGCAGCATTGACCGCAATATTCCGTTGTGTTATCCCCATGTTTTTATTGTTCCCATGAACTACAATGACATTGTGCAACTGCAATTGCGACTGCAATTGCAGCGCAAGATCAGCATTCTTATATAATGGATCGACGATCGTGATCTGCACAATGTTTTCATCTTCCGCTTCCTGCAATAGTTTCGAGATCGTGGGGCGGGATAATCCAAATTCTTCTGCAATTTGAATTTGAGTCTTCTTATTCATATAATATTCTCTGGCTACCGCTACCAGTCGGTTAATTTCGTTCTGTGTTGGCATCCTGTATTTCCATCCTCTTAGAATACATCATTCTAACATGTCAGTAATTTCATTCAAGTCCAAGCGCTTTATTGTTTCCTGGGTGGGTTCACCGCTATCTTTCTCAATACCGGCATATCGATAATAAATTTCCAGCTCCTTGTTGAAGGTAGCTCTATCGATTTTCTTTTTGTCGGTCGGACCTGCCACAAGTGGCTCGAACAACCTCCCGGGTAAAGAGTCATCCCTGGCGGTGAATCCTTCTCTGTTATTAAAGACACGCATTAATAAGATCCTGCGTTTTCCTATATCCAATAGATCGGATAACGTGAATTCCCATCCGGTTATCGCTCTCACGATCTTTACCAAGTCGTCGGGGCCATATAATTGCCACCCAGCTCCATAAACGAACTGACAGGCACACAACGAATCCATACTGGAATACAGGCATTGCGTGATATATGCAAAACGGGTTTTTTCGTCATTCAACACACTTTCAGTTTGTGGATTGGTTAATCCAAGCTCGGTCATCCTTTCATTCTGTTGGATATAAGCTGCATCATGCTCGCTGGATTGATGATCCGCACCAAACGGATTGACGGCATAGATCAACCCCAAACTGGCTTTTTTCTGCGGCATGTGGGCGGGTAATTCTTGTCCTTTCACCGTGATGAGGAATTCATCCGTTCCTGCTCCAAAGATCGTTGCCGCTTTGGCGGACCCCTGCGCCAGAATTCCACCCACCCCATCACAGCGGGCTATTTTTTCCACCATCTGCACGGCTGCTCTTTCGTTGCCGAAGCGCAGATCAATACCATCCAACTGCTCCAGCGTGATCCTGCCTTTTTCATGACATTCCATTGCCCAGGCAATCGTTGCCCCACATGTGATGGTATCCATGCCGTACATATTGCACAATTGGTTCATATACGCCACTGCATGCAGATTGCCAATGCCACAATAGCTGCCAAATGTTGCCAGTGTTTCATACTCAGGACCACCGTACACTTCTTCGACCGGAAATTGAGCAGAGTCAACCCGCACTACCGGTTTACAACGTACGGCACATCCGTAACATGTATCACGTTTCACTAATATTTCTTGATTGATCGTTTCTCCATCCAAATTTTGGGATTCCTCAAAAACTCCGCTGCGGTAGTTATACGATGGCAATCCTCCAACCTGATTCTGCCAGGCAACCGCGCCGGCAGTTCCGGATAAGCTCAATCCAAAAGATCCCGAATTCTTTAAATTTTGTATCCCGGATTTTGCGATTTTCTGTAACTCTTCCGGATTTGCCAGAACCGGTCTTTTTTTTCCTCTTACGACAATCGCCTTCAGATTCTTGCTTGCCATAACCGCACCCATTCCGGTACGTCCGTTGGCGCGATTTGCATTCGTCATGATAGAGGCGAATCGAACGCCATTTTCCCCCGCCAATCCACATTGCGCGATCTGGATCCTGCGATCCCGCAATTCAGCACGAATTAAAGACTCCACTTCTGCAGTCGTTTTCCCCCATAACTGCTGTGCATCACGTAACTCTACCTCCCCATCATTTATCCAAAGATAAACCGGTGAAACAGCCTGACCTGTAACAACGATCGCATCAAGCCCTGAAAATTTCATCTCCACCGGGAAAAAACCACCGCTCTGAGAATCACCGATCCCTCCAGTGAGCGGCGATTTGGCGGTCACATTCATCCTGCTCAAACCAGAAATGGGGGCGCCCGTAATGACACTTACGGAAAACACCAGTGTATTGGCAGGATCGTATGCATCGATACACGCCGGCGTATTTTGCAATACAAGATAAACGCCCAGCGCACTTCCTCCCCCCAGTCTTTTATAGAGGGCATTATCCAGTGTTTGGATTTGCCAAATTTGTTTGGTCAAATCTACATTCAATATTTTCCCGTTGTAGCCAAAAGGCATGCTTCCCTCGCCTTGTTTGAACAAAAAAGCTGCGCACTGGTGGTTCGCAGCTTTTCCCTTTTGCTCCCGTTTTTAGTGCAAATACTTCAGTGCATCTTGAACGCTGGATCCCTCATGCACCACTGCGGCTAGAGCCCTGGTCATAGCACCCGGAGTTGTATGCGCCCAGATATTCCTTCCGATAGCCACTCCGGATGCCCCTTTATCAAGGCACAAAGCAATTCGTTCCAACAAAGGTTGGGGGTCGTCAGACTTAACACCACCCAACACCACCAGGGGAACAAGGGCATTCTGGACGACACCAGAAAAATCACCCGTATTATCCAGATAAAAAGTTTTAATGACATCCGCCCCTGCTTCCGCAGTGACACGCACAGAAGAAGCGAGTTTTTCTACAGTATTCCACTCCTTGTCCGCATTCATCCCACCCGGGAAAACCTCTGCCATGATCGGCAATCCCCACCGGTCTGCCTCATTCGCCAATCGTGCAAAATCATTTAAGCTCATTGGATCACTCGCCGAAAATGGATAAACCATACATTTCAGCATATCCACTCCCAGTTGGATCCCTTGCATCACAAAATCCCCGAGGTTCGAATAACCACTCTCCATACTGAGGATGATAGGAAAATCGCGGATCTTCGCATGGATCTTCCGAACCGTCCCCAGCGTTGTCATAACCGCGTCAGCTCCGGCTTCGTGGATCTCTTGAATATATTTTCCCGGGTCTTCCAATCCCAAAACTACATCTGGCATATATGCCGCATGGTCCATCGCCACGATAAGGGTTCGTCCATCCGCTTTGAAAATCCGCTGCATTCTACGTTGTTTTCCAATTTCCATTATTAATTCCTTTTCATATTTCTATTGCGCCCAGATATCGAAAACATGCGCTGCTAACAGCCAATGATGCTTTCATGATTTGTTCAATTTGGGTAAATTGACTTCGATAATTCAACACTTCCAGCAAGAACGGTAAACTGACACCTGCCACCAGATGATCGATCTCCCGTTTTATGGCAACCGCCGCATTCCATGGGGTTCCAAAAGGAATGTCTACCAAAAAGATCACACCCTGATCGGTTGCAGCCAAGGTATTTTTACATTCTTGTACCTTTGCAATAAAATTTGAAAGTCCATCCCCTTCTTCAAGTCCAATCGTTTTGATATTGGCTTGTTCACCCATGATCATCACACTGGCGCGCAGAAAAGCCGCTGCCAGACCATCATGACTTATCAACAGGATCGGGGTCAATTCTTGATTATCCATTCAGCTCACTCCAGAATCATCGCTTTCAAAATTTCTTGGTTCACAACTTGTTCAATTGCAGATCCGACTTGTTTAAGGCTAAAAGTCTTTGAAAAGAGTGGTTGAAAATCAATCTTCCCTTCATTGATCAAGTTGGAAGCCAGACGATAATCTTTCGTCCGATACCCTGAAGTGCCCACCAGGGTTACTTCTTTATAGTGGGTCAGGAAAGAAGGAATGGTGATGGAACTCTGTTTGGGCAATCCACCGAACATGTGATAGTAACCACCCGGTCGTGGACAGTCAAAAGCTGACTCGACAACTTTTTCATTTGCAATCGAAGCGATCACCACATGGGGGCCATAGCCATCGGTATGGTCTCGTGCATAACGACCCAAATCTACATTTTCATTCGGATCACAGACGATGGCACCCAATTCTTCCGCTAATGCGCGCCTCGGCAAATTCGGCTCACTCAGGATGATCTTGCTGGCGCCCCATGCCTGCGCCAGTAAAACATGCAAGATACCCATGAATCCCCCACCCACGACCATAATCGTCCAACCGGGTTCCCAACGGCAGGAGCGCAAGGATAAAATGACACATGCCAGTGGTTCTGCCAGAGCTGCATCCATGAAAGGTACGTTTTGCGATATTTTCCATCCTGTTTTATTCACAAGATCCCGGGGAACAAATAGTTTTTCTGCAAAACATCCATTGGTAGTAAAAACCTTATCCTTGCATAACTCTTCATGATCATTCAAACAAAAATCACAAATACCGCATCCTGCATACGGGGCAACAGAAACCCGTTCTCCAATTTTGTAATCTTCCATGCTTGAAGCGAGAACTTCTCCTGCAAATTCATGCCCCAAAATCATAGGAGGTTCCATTCCATATCGCAGTCCCTTATAAGCTTTGACGTCTGTTGCACATACGCCGCTGGCTTTCACCTGGATCATGAGTCCATCGCCCATTTCTGGATCAGGATAATCCTGGATGAACTCGATCTTATGCGGTGCTGTGTATACTGCTGCTTTCATTCTTCCTCCGTTGAAACGGGGAGCTACAGAAGCTATATAGCTCCCCGTTTACTCAATCTCACAATAAAATTTTCTATCTAACCAATCCAACCAAGGGCTTTCAGTCCTACAGTGAGTACCATCAAAATAACCATGACCCATAGTGGATTAAGTTTCTTCTTCAATAACCAGTAAACCAGGAACAATAGTCCGAGCGGCAACAATTTTGGCAGGATGGAATCAAAGATGCCTTGTAAATTTACACCGCTTCCTTCGGCTTCACCTCCGAATAAAACCACGGGGGTGGAAACATTGATCAGGGTTGTCACCATTACACCGGCTACAAACATGGCAACGATCTTTGCCCCTTCGGTGAATTTCTGGATCAGATGACTGGAACGGATTTTTTCAACGATCTCGGTTCCACTCCGATAACCCCACATAAATGGGTAAAATGTTCCAAGGATCGCTTCTGCCGCGATCAAGAATGCGAACACGAATCCCAGAAAGTTGCCCTGCAAGGCTAAATTTGCGGATACAGCCAGAATAATTGGGTGAACCGTACCCCAGAAAAATGAATCGCCAATTCCCGCAAAGGGACCCATCAGAGCCACTTTGAAACCATTGATCGCTTCCTCGGTCACACCCTCATCATCATTGGCTTTTGCTTCTTCCATCGCAACCATCACACCCATGATCAAGGCTCCGAAATAGGGGTGTGTGTTATAGAAGACCATGTGGCGTTTCAATCCTTCTTTGAGTTTATCGCCGGTAATTCCCAAACTACGAAAAACGGGCACCATTACCTGCGTCATACCCAGCGCCATTAAACGCTCAAAATTATAGTTCCCGGCGAAGTTGTTGACACGCCATAGAGCGCCATAGAGATTCTTTTCGTCAATTTTCTTCATTTTAGCGTCCATGTTATATACCCTTCGCTTTCTTATCCTCACTACTACCAGACTTGAGTTGCACGAAGATGATCGCGATGATTACACCCAAAATAGCCCCTGCAACTGCATTCAGGTTAAGATAGACCGCCGCAATGAAACCAAGGAAGAAGAACGGCCACACTTCTTTGGATGCAATTATTAACAGTAACATTGCAATACCAAGTGCCGGTAAAACACCACCTGCATAACTCAATCCATCTGCTAACCAGCCGGGGATGATATTCAGCAACTTGGACGCTGCATCGATTCCCAATGCAACACCTAGAAAGGCGGGGATCACATTCGTCAGTGTCCAACCCGTCCCGTCCAGGGTATTTAAAATATCGATGCCTTTTGCATTTCCATCCGCTGCCATTTTGTCACCCCAGTGGCAGAACACCACATTCAAGCTCATGAATGCGAGGGTCAGCAACTGGCTCACCACGGCGATCGGAACGACCAGAGCCAGCGCTTCCCCGGTTGACGCGCCGGTCAGGATAACCAGTGCGGTTGAAAGAATTGACGCAAGGTATGGATTTGGTGGGATCGAGGCGCCAACAATAAAGACGCCGATGAACATAGCCTGTACAGTACCACCCACGATCAACCCTGTTTTAAGATCACCAAGGACCCATCCCGTCAGGGCAGCAGGGATCACCACAGCATAACTGAAAGCATCATTCACTCCACGCATGAGCAGCAGCCACCATGTCATTGCTTTACTTTCTTTTTGAGAAAGAACTGTGATAATTTGAGGAAGATAGTACAATACAAGTGCCCAGCCACCAGCAACAGTAGCTACTAGAAAAGCTTCCCTCCACATAAGATAAACTCCTTTTTTATTTTTAATTTATAGGTTTAGTTTGGTAATTTTTTCAGTTGGAACCATCTGCACCTCCATTTCTACTCCACGAGTTTTCAATTCATTAAATGCAATAATTTCATCTTCTCTGGCGTAAACCACTTTTGCCAAACGGGTTGTACCCGGTCGATTCTGTAATCCACCAATGTTGACCTTGTTGATCGACAGACCACAATCTATCAATGTCACCACATCTACCGGGGTGGGGGTGATGATCAAGTATTTACACATCGGCTTTTCTTTTTTTATATGGGTGGCAGCCTGTTCAGGCGTGAGCAACATTATCTGTTTTCCGGGGATCTGTGCTACAGAGAAAATGGTCTTGTACATCGGATCATTGGCAATCTTCTCGTTTGCGATAATAATCGTATCCGCCGGGTATACTCTGAGCCAGGCTGTGGTTACCTGCCCATGAATTAATCTATCGTCGATTCGAATTAATGAAATATTTTTCTCCATAGCAGTATTATAGAGTTAAATTTACATTTGTCAAGCACGTTTGTAAAATCTATCAAAAACTATCGCTTTGCTCGTGGATTCTTGATCATTCTTTAATTCTGTTATAATATGTCGTAACGCGACATATATAAAGGAATCTTCATGAAAAAACAAATTACCCGCCCCGTCGAACCATTATCTGAAGCCGTGTTTTTCATCTTATTGAGCATCCAAAACAGCCCCAAACATGGTTATGCCATCATGAAAGAGGTAGAGCAACTCAGTGATCAGCGCATCAGACTTAGTACCGGGACGCTGTATGGCGCCATCAAACGCCTGCTGGAAAAACATTGGATCGAACCGGTTATCCCGGAAGAAACACAAAAACTTAGCTCCAATCGTCCGCGCAAGCTTTATGGACTAACTGCATCCGGTCAACAGATCATCGAAGAAGAGAAAGCACATCTACGTTCCCTGCTTGCGGCAGCAGAACACCGGGTCAAACGGGAAGCAATGCAATGACCCTCTTAGAAAAGATTTTGGTGCATCTTTATTCTTTTATGCTTGGAATTTATCCGCGTTCTTTTCGAGATAACTTCAAAGATGAAATGGTAGATATATTTGGTGCACTCATGCGGGATGCCATGAGACGAAGTGTGTTTTCCATGTGTACGATTTTCATCCGCGAGATTATCGTCATCCCCTTTACCGCCGGAAAAGAGCATTTATTGTCTTTATC
>JAAZOK010000160.1 GCA_012797815.1 Chloroflexota bacterium
AAAGCGGGCGCTGGTACAGCATCGGGGATGAAATGAGCAGATTTCGTGATCGCAACGATCATGAAATGGTGCTGGCAATGACCCATGAAGAAGCGGTTGGCGCAGTGGTGCGGAATGTCATTCAATCCTATCGCCAACTTCCCGCTCTGATCTACCAGATCCAGTTGAAATGGCGCGACGATCCGCGCCCACGCGCCGGGTTGATCCGCACGCGCGAGTTCACCATGCTGGATAGCTACAGCCTTGACCGCGATGAGGCAGGTCTGGACCAACAATACCGGGCACACTACCGGGCATACCGGCGCATCTTTGAACGCTGTGAACTGCCGGTGATGGCGGTGCTTTCCGATTCGGGCATGATGGGGGGCGGATATTCGCACGAATTCATGTACCTGAGCCCCATCGGGGAAGACAGCATCCTGATCTGCCCGGCATGCGGCTACGCCGCCAACCGCCAGATCGCCACATTCCAAAAAGAACGATCTCAAAATGAAGCCATGCTGGATAGACAAAAGGTTTTCACGCCCCAGAAAAAGACCATTGCCGAACTGGCTGCATTTCTTGAGATATCCCCCACCCGCACAGCGAAAGCCATTTTTTTGATGGCAGAAATCGACGAGGGATGGCAGTTGGTTCAAACGGTGATCCGTGGGGATCGCGAACTCAATGAAGCCAAGCTGAGCCATATCATCCGATCTTCCCGCCTGCGCCCGGCTACGGAAGAGGAGATCCTGGCAAGCGGAGCAGTGCCGGGATACGCCTCCCCCATAGGAGTGCGCAATACCCTGGTGGTTTGTGATGACGAGCTGCCCGCATTGCGCAACCTGGCAGCCGGAGCCAATGAAAGGGAGCACCACTTCCTCAATGTCAATTACGGGCGGGATTTCGAAGCAGACATCATCGCCGACATTGTCTGTGCCGAAGAGGGTTCGCCATGTCCCCAATGCGGGAAAGCAATGCACAGCCGGCGCGGTATCGAAGTTGCCAATATTTTCAAACTGGGCACCTTCTATTTGCAGAAGATGAATCTCACCTACCTGGATGAGAAAGGAAGCAGCAGACCGATCGTGATGGGTTCTTATGGCCTGGGATTGGGGCGGTTATTAGCCTGTATCGCCGAAGAACACCATGATGAGCGAGGGCTCAGTTTGCCCGCCAGCGTAGCGCCCTACCCGCTCCATCTGATCCATATCAGAGACAGGGAGGAAAAGACAAAGCAGGTCGCCGAAGAGCTGTACGCAGAACTGCAGCAAGCCGGGCTAGCGGTGTTATATGATGACCGGGAAATCAGCGCCGGCGTAAAATTCAACGACGCCGATCTGTTAGGGATGCCTTACCGTCTGACGGTCAGCAGCCGGTCTTTATCAAATGGTGGAATTGAAATAAAATCCAGAGTAGATGATGATATAAAGATCATTGAACGCCGGCATGTGCTGGCACATCTCAAAGACCTGAAGTTCGACTTACAATCCTGACTTCATCACCGTATATAAAAGGAAATCACAATGGATAATTCAAAAAAGAACAACGTTCCGATGTCATCCCCTGAGATCAATGAGGAAGACCGCCAGGCGGTCATGGAAGTTTTAAATACGACCCATCTGAGCATGGGTCCCAAGATCGACCAATTCGAGCAGGCAGTCAAAGAGCTGACGGGGAGCCGCCATGCACTGGCAGTCAGCTCCGGCACCACCGGGTTGCACCTGTGCATTCGCGCCGCGGGCATCGAACAGGGTGATCTGGTCATCACCACTCCCTTCTCTTTCATCTCCTCCACCAATGTGATCCTTTTTGAGAAAGCCATCCCGGTTTTTGTGGATGTGGATCCATTAACCGGAAACATCGCTGCGGATCAGTTAAAGCAGGCAATTCGTGACCTGAACCGGGGGGGAAAAGACGCAAGCAGGTGGCTGCCGCGAAATCTGCCCGGAAAAGCGGGGAGATTGAAAGCGGTGTTGAGCGTGGATGTCTTCGGGCAACCCGCCGATTACGACAGCCTTAGCCCGGTGTGTGAAGAACATGGGCTAACCATCATCGAGGATTCATGCGAAGCGTTGTGCGCCACATATAAAAGTAAATTAGCCGGGAAATTTGGAAAATATGGTGTTTTCGCCTTCTATCCCAATAAACAGATCACAACCGGCGAAGGCGGTATCATCATCACCGATGACGATGAAGATGCGGCATTCATGCAGGCATTACGAAACCAGGGGCGCGCACCCGGAGATGCCTGGCTGCAACATACGTATTTGGGCTACAACTACCGGCTGGATGAGATGAGCGCCGCACTGGGGCTCTCGCAGATCAAACGCCTGGACCACATGCTCGATAGCAGAGCGCAGGTAGCGGACTGGTACAACCGGTATCTGCAGGAATTCCCCATGATCGAAACTCCGCACGTCCTGCCGAGCACCACACGCATGAGCTGGTTCGTATACGTCATCCGCCTGGATAAAGCGGTCGATCGTGACGAATTCGCTCGAAGATTGATCGCCAACGATGTGCCCGTCCGACCATATTTTCTGCCCATCCATTTACAGCCATACATTGCCGAACAATTCGGATATCGCAAAGGGGATTACCCGGTCACCGAAGCGCTCGGAGAGCACGGTCTGGCACTGCCGTTTTCAAGCGTGATGAGCGAAGCACAGGTCGAACAGGTTTGTGAGGGGATCCGGAAATCATTATAAATGAACGGTGAACAGAATTTCCAGCTTCCCAAGAGAAAGACCGTCCTCAATCTGCTGGTATTGTGCTTTTTCCTGGCGGGGATAAGCACCGGCAGTTTCATCATTGGAAGCACCCTGGCAAACGCCGGTTTTCGCATCCTGGTCTATATCAGCGGGGTGGTTTCCTTGCTGCCGCTGTTCATATTCCTTTTTTACCTGTTCCAGATAAGCCGCAGCTATTATGGCATCAACCGGGAGGGATTGACCATCCAGTGGGGTTTCCAAAAAATGGTCGTCCCTATCCAGGAGATCGAATGGATCCGTCCTTATGACCAGATGGGGTATACCATCCCTACCCCAGGTCTGTCACGCCTGGGCATCTTCAGCGGGAAGATATTCACATCCGAGCTCGGCGATGTGTTGTTCTTCGCCACCCGCCGGCAGGATGCCTTCCTGATCGGAACAACCCGGGAAGTACTCTTCTTATCTCCAGCGGATGCACAGACGTTCCAAAAAGGCGTCCAGGAAGCAGTTTACCTGGGGTCCATCACCCCGCTGGAAAGAAAATCCATCAATCTTGAATCCCCCGTTCGGACGATTCGCGCAAACTTAAGCTTCTATCTCCCCCTGATCGGTGGGGTTTTCCTTGATCTTGCCCTTTTCATAGTGTATGGATTCATTACATCACAGCAGACCGCTTTTCAAGTCGGGCAGGTATTGTTTGAACCCAGCAGCGGTCTCATCATTCTACCCACCTTATCCTCTTTCTCTTCTGTTCTAAGCATCCTTGTCGGTTCAAGATTGTACAAAGAAGAAAGCTTAAGGTTGTACGCTTATCTTGTGGCTTATTCCAGTTTTTTACTGCCCGTGTTGTTAGGATTGGCAATCCTTATCCGGTAGCTTCTTCCGCCGTCCGATAAATTTTCCCCTATATACTTCCCCCTTTTTTGAAATCAACCGGTTGCATTGATCCTTAAAAACAATCTGACCGATAGCATTCCACAAAATACAGTATAAAAGTACCTATCCGATCAACGTGTTATCTTCTACAATCAACAATGTTGATATTTTTTGACAATGTCCGTTCATATAATAAAGGTTATAACTGGAATAAGGATGGATCATGAATAATGAGGAAGAATTGAACAAACTGCTGGAGCTCCGCAAAAAAGCCTTCGAGGGTGGGGGCAAGGAACGCATCGAAAAACAGCACCAAAAAGGTAAATCCACTGCCCGTGAGAGACTGGATGAACTGCTGGATGCCGGAAGTTTTCACGAAATCGGGCAATTCATCACCCGCCGGGATGACAATTCCGAGCCCGATGCGGAGAAGATCTTTGGAGATGGCGTTGTAACCGGTTACGGTCAGATCAACGGGCAAACGGTATTTTTCTATGCGCAGGATTTCACCGTTAACGGCGGCGCTTTGGGCGAGATGCAGAGCACCAAGATCTGCCGCGTCATGGATCTGGCTTACGAGAATGGAGCGCCCATCATCGGACTGATCGATTCGGGTGGCGCACGCATTCAGGAAGGCGTTTACAGTCTGGGAGGCTATGGGGAGATCTTCCGCCGGAACGCCCTTTACTCCGGCATCATTCCCCAGATCAGCATCATCCTGGGTCCCTGCGCCGGAGGAGCAGCCTATTCCCCTGCGCTGACCGATTTCATCATCATGGTCGAAAAGCAGTCTTATATGTTCCTGACCGGACCCAATGTGATCAAAACCGTCACCGGCGAGGAAGTGAACTTCGAAGACCTGGGGGGCGCCGCCGTTCATCTGGCTAAAAGCGGGATCGCCAGCCTGACAGCCAAAAGCGAGAGCGACGCATTGCGCTTATGCCGCAACCTGCTCAATTATCTGCCGGCCAATCATGCCGAAAACCCACCCTTCATCGCCCCATCCGATGATCCCCAACGCATGGATAAAGAGCTGAATGCCATCATACCGGCAGATTCTGCCACACCCTATGCCATGCACGAGGTCATCACCCGCATTGTGGATCGCAGTTCATTTTTGGAACTGCAAGCCACTTTCGCGCCCAATGCCATCATCGGTTTTGCCAGGATGGACGGGGGAACGGTTGGCGTTGTGGCGCAGGAACCCAGCGTTGTAGCCGGGGTGATCGATATCGACGCTTCAGACAAGATCTGCCGCTTTGTCAGGGTGTGCGATTGTTTCAATATCCCGATCCTGACCTTTGTCGATTCACCCGGTTTTCTACCCGGAGTGAACCAGGAACACAGAGGTATCATTCGCCATGGCGCCAAAGTGCTGTTCGCCTATTCGGAATCGACGGTCCCCAAGGTGAGCGTGGTAACCCGCAAAGCCTACGGCGGTGCTTATATCGTCATGAGCAGCAAATATCTGGGCACCGATTTCACTTTCGCCTGGCCCAGCGCGGAGATCGCGGTAATGGGTCCGGAAGGGGCTGCCAATATTCTGTATGGAAAACAGATCAAAAATGCCGGTGATCCCGAAAAGGAGCGAGAAAATCTGACCGAATTATACAAAGAGAAATTTCTCAATCCCTACGCAGCCGCCCAAGCCGGTCATATCGATGAAGTACTCGAACCCGCGCAAACGCGTCCGGTCGTCATCGCTGCATTAAAAACACTGCATCAAAAACAATCGCAGCATCCCCCGCGCAAGCACGGGAATTCTCCGGTATAGAGCAGAGGTAGAGCATGGGATTAACAGATCTTTCCAGTGCACTATGGATCTCTTTGATAGCCGTTATCCTGGTATTTGCCGGGATCCTGATGTTATGGGCAATCATGGAACTCCTGGTGCGCCTGACCACAAGTAAATCGAAACATTCAAAAGTGACCGAAGATGCAGCACCCCGGGATGATTCAGACATGAAACAGAAGGCTGCCGCTGCCGCTGTAGTGACCGCCCTGTATTTACAAAACGCCACCATGCACACTCCTTCAACCACAAGACACAAAATGCTCACCCCCTGGCAGAGCATGCACCGTAATTTTGATTACCAACCACAATCCAGGCGCAAGAAGTGAGGAATGCGATGAAAATTCACGTTAAA
This sequence comes from Chloroflexota bacterium, assembly GCA_012797815.1. GTDB lineage: Bacteria > Chloroflexota > Anaerolineae > Anaerolineales > Anaerolineaceae > UBA4781. The sequence continues at coordinate 5,717 of JAAZOK010000160.1, forward strand.
ATCCAAAACACCACGTACGAAGTGAAAATCGGCGATCTCAATGCCAGACCCATCCGGGCATGTGTGGATGGTGAAACATTTGAAGTTTGGCCGGAAGAGGTCGTACATCCATCTCCCGCGCAAACCGCTCCCCTTGAGAGCAACCCGCCGGTAAGCCAGGTAAACCTGGAAGCGCCCGGTGATCAACCGGAAAACGGCAGCCAGGATATCAGCGCTCCCATTCCGGGTGTCATCATCGCAGTCTCCGTAAAAGAGGGGGACAAAGTGGCTTACGGTCAGGAATTATGCATCCTGGAAGCGATGAAAATGAAGAATTCCATCCGGTCCAACCGGGATGGCATCGTCCAGGAAATATTCGTATCCACAGGCGATCAGGTAAAACACGGTCAGGTGCTGATCCGTTTCCAGGATTGACGAGGAACCTATGGGCATTCAAAACATCCTGAACCTTTTCACATTCGACATGAGCGGTTTTAGCTGGAAGAACATCATCATGATCCTGGTCGGGCTGGTGCTCATCTATCTGGCGATCAGGAAGGAATATGAACCGGTGCTTTTATTGCCGATCGGATTTGGCTGCATTCTGGCGAATCTGGGCATGGCAGCTACAGCAGATGGCGAAGGGTTTCTTTCCGTTCTCTATCGCGCCGGTATTCAAACAGAACTGTTCCCACTGTTGATCTTTGTCGGAGTGGGCGGGATGATCGATTTCAGCCCTTTACTGGCACAACCGCAGATGGCATTGCTGGGCGCAGCCGGTCAATTCGGGATCTTTGGTACGCTTATTCTGGCAGTACTGCTGGGATTTGATCTGAAAGAGGCAGCTTCCATAGGCTCCATCGGTGCCATTGATGGTCCGACCGCCATCTTTGTGTCGGGGAAGCTGGCGCCCGAACTGCTGGCTCCTATCGCGGTGGCAGCTTATTCCTATATGAGCCTGGTTCCTATCATACAGCGACCGATCATGAAATTGCTCACCACCCGTAAAGAACGCTTGATCCGCATGGATTATGCCCCGCGGGAAGTTTCAAAAACCGCCCTGATCCTTTTCCCGATCCTGGTAACGATCATCGTCAGTCTCATCGCTCCCGATGCTGCTCCCCTGATCGCCGCGCTCATGTTAGGGAATCTGCTGAAGGAATCGGGGGTGGTAGAGCGGTTGAACAAATCGGCGCAGAACGAGATCATCAATATTGCGACGCTCTTCCTGGGATTGACCATCGGCGGCACCATGTACGCCGATAGCTTCTTGCAGGTTGCCACGTTGAAAGTCCTAGCCCTGGGATTGCTGGCATTTATCATGGACACCACCATGGGATTATTGTTCGGCAAACTGCTCTCGATCATTTCCGGCAGGAAGATCAATCCCCTCATCGGAGCCTGCGGGATCAGCGCTTTCCCCATGGCAGGGCGCCTTTCAGCCAAGATGGCGCAGGATGAGGATTTCGATAATTTCATCCTCATGCACGCCATGGGCGCCAATACCGCAGGGCAACTGGCAAGCGTTATCGCCGGCGGGTTACTGCTCACTCTGGTGAATTTCTTCAGCTAAAAAACAGCTCTTCTTCCGAAGAGCCGTTTTTATTTATTTCTTTCTTGGTTTCTCGGGCAAATCGAGATAATAGCCCACCCCCCGTTTGGTTTTGATATAAACCGGATTGCGGGGATCTTCCTCGATGGCTTTGCGCAACCAACTGACATGAACGTCTAATGACCGCATATCGCCCGTATAATTGGTCTCCCACAGGGTCTTAAATAATTCCTCGCGATCGATCAACTTCCCCGGCTTCGACATCAACGTTTTCATTAAGATGAACAGGCGTGGGGTCAACCTTTCATTCTTTCCATCGCAATAGACCCAGCGTTGCGACAGATCAAGTTTAATGGGGCCGACCTCCAGGTAGTCGTTATTCTTTCTTTGAATAAAGGGTTTGATACGGTTCAATAATTTCTGCAGGGTAAAAGGGAAGACAAGGATCTCATCGGCATCTTTGATCTTGCATACATCCACATCATCATCCACGATGATGATGATAGGGGTATCGGAATCTTCTTTGTGGATCGCCGTGCAAATTCGTGTGCCTGCCGTACGCATAGAAGAAGCATCGACAACAACGACCTGGGGATCAAATTCGCGCAATGCATTGATTGCCGTATTCCCATTTGGAACAGAATGAACTTCATATTCCTTCTTTTCCAGGCCAGTAGAAAAAGAAGGTCTATCCGAACGTTTTCCTTCGACAATCAACACAATGGGTTTTAATAATTTCATAAAATCTTGATTTCCAGTATTTTTTCTAAGTACAAAGAAAAGAATTGAAGAATCAATTCTCAATAGGCGGCAGTAATGTTAACTGATTGTTAAAAAATTATACAACAATCTTAAAAAATAAAATACATTATATCAACCAATTTCATTTTGTTAATATGAACATGCTAAAATAGCATAGATCACTAATCTAGGAGAAAGAATGGCTGATTTGGTTGAAGCAACAATCGATAGTATTCGCATGAGTCTTACCAGTCAACAACGCATCATTGTACTAAAAGACATCACACAGGAGCGCTATCTGCCGATCTGGATCGGACCATACGAATCCGAATCGATCAGTATTGCTTTGCAGGAAATCGAGATCTCTCGCCCTCAAACACATGATCTGATCAAAGATGCCATTGTTGAACTCGGTGGATCCATCACCCGCATCATCATTAATGAATTGAAAGATGATATATTTTATGGAGTCGTCGAGATCGTTCAAAAAAACAAGAAGATCCAGCTCGATACGCGCCCCTCTGATGCGCTGGCATTGGCAGTAAGAACGCATGTGCCGATTTTCATCGCAGAAGATATCCTGCTTTCTGCCAGCATCATTCCGGTTGAAGAAGAATATATATCCAGGGAAATCGATCAAAACGAGAATCCTATAACCGCAGCAGAAAACAACCCTTTAGATAGGAATGAGGAAATCGATCCTGACCGGCTGTCTGTCTTTGAAGAATACCTGAAGAATTTGGACATGGATAACGATTTATCCGATAATGAAGAGCGATCGGATGAAGAAGACTCGTACGATGACGAGGATGAGGATGACGAAAATAATGACGATGACGACGATGATGATTACTCAGATGGAAACATAAACGCGATCTAATATGGATGATTTTACCGATTTCGAAACAAGGGAAGAGCAAACCCTCCAATCACAACCGCATAACAAGCAGGCAGAAGAGGCGATTCTCGGTTCGATCCTCATCAACCCCGAATCGTACTTCGACGTAGCCCAGGTGCTCGAAGCGGATAATTTTTATATTATCCGCAACCGCTGGATATGGGAAGTTTTCGTTCATCTCTACGAAGAGCGCATCCCCATCGATCTGCTGACCGTCAGTGAAGAATTGGAGAAACGCAATCAA
>JAAZOK010000033.1 GCA_012797815.1 Chloroflexota bacterium
CAACAGACCTGAAAATGTTGTCAGAAATAGAATCAAAGGGTGACGAAACTTCCTTCACCGAATTCAAAAATTCCATTCTGGCAGAACGTGAAGCGAAATTCAGCGGAAAATTAAACATCCGTATTCCAAAATCGCTGCACTGCGATCTGTCAAAAGAAGCAAAACAGCAGGGAGTAAGTCTGAATCAGTATATTGCGTACGTTCTCGCATCACGAAATCGCTGATTACTCATCGTCTTAATCCAGTTCCGTCAGATAGAGCACGAAATCATTGGCTTCACCGTGGGAATTCAGATCCAACGGATGTCGGAAAATTAAATGCAACACGCACAATATTATTGGAACTTTCCCATCTGCTCGGAACATATCTCGATGGAATTGTCATCATCGAAGGCTGGATTCCTTCATTACGATTTCCTGACACCAAACCAGGTCACATTGGCAGTATGAATGAGACATTCATTCGGGCAACAGATATAGCGCCATTTATTTTTAATGAAAGCAATAACCTTGAGAACCAGACTAAAAGGAAAAGACACCTACGACATTTATTTGAGCATTAAAAATTAACCGGGAGGGATCGATCCGTTAATCCGCACATCTCTTCCTTATGTTCATTATCCTTTAGTAAATGTGGGGGTTTGCCATATTACACGAAAAGTTTATTCTTCCGAACATATCTTCCCAAAATTTGTGGCTGATTTTTTGGAAATGATCGATCCGGAAAAACGAGAAATGCTACAGCGAGATGTCTTTGAATATGTTGCTTTTTTCGTTCAGGGTATCCAAAGCAGTAATTTAAAATATGATAAGAACAACAATTTTTCTTGATTGATCCGAAACAGTGATCCATATTTCGAATCGCTATAAAATATCTCGATGACTTTCCCGTCAGCCTCTTTATACCAATCTGGTTTTTCCGTTGAAAAATTTTTTCCTCAGATAGACGACGATGAAAAACAGCGTTGAGACCAGAACGATGGAAGCGCCGGAGCTGATATCGGCAAAATAGCTGAGATACAATCCGAAGAATCCGGACAGAGCGCCAAAAACAGCGGCAGTCAGCATGGTCTGCCAGAGTTTTTTGGTCAGCATCAATGCTGTCGCAGCCGGCGTGATCAACATCGCCGTGACCAGACTGGCTCCCACGGTATTGATCGAGATGGTAATCGTACAGGCAATCAAAACCAGCAGCATGGATCGAATCAAACGAACATTCCATTTCAGGGTTTTTGCCATGACCGGATCAAACGTAACCACCAGGAAAAAGCGGTAAAAGAGGAATACAGCCAGCAGCACCAACAATCCAACTCCGACGATGAACCGTAAATCCTCAACCGTCACACCCAGAACATTGCCAAACAGGATATGTGTAAGGTCAATGGCGTAGGTTTGAATCGTACTGATTAATGCCACGCCCAGCGCCAGCGCAGCAGTGAAGAAAATACCGATCGCCGTGTCTTCTTTAATTTCTTCCTCATCGCTCAGGAAGGAGATTCCAAGCGCCACAACCACCGCAGCGACCAAAGCTCCGAAGGTCAAGGATCCACCGGTCAGATAGGCAATTGCAACGCCGGGAAGCACGGCATGAGAGAGCGCATCCCCTAAAAATGCCATCGACTGAACCACAATGTAGCAGCCCACAATGGAACACACGATACCCACCATGATCGCAGCGGCGAAACTGCGCAGCAGGAAATCATATTGGAATGGTTCAAAAAGCAGGTTCATTTCGGCTCCTCACACATAAACTGCCTTTTTGCCGAAAGCTTCCTGAAGGTTTTCGGGAGTCATCACTTCTTTGGTCAGACCATAAGCGACAATGCGATGATTTAGAATGAGCGTTCGCTCAAAATTTTCGTAAACAAGTCCCAGATCATGCGTGGCGACCAGTGTCGTCACTTTGAATTCCCGAAGCTGGCGCAGGTTTTCCAGAATCACCTGTTCGGTGGCAACATCTACCGCGCTGAACGGTTCATCCATCAATAGAATATGCGGGTGTTGAGCCAGCGATCTTGCCAAAAAAACGCGCTGCTGCTGACCGCCGGAACAATCCCGAATTTTACGGTCTGCCAGTTCAGCAACGCCCATGCGTTGAATCGCAGAATTGACAATCTCGATATCTTTTTTCCCCGGTTTTTGATAGAAAGAGAGTTTTCCAAACCGCCCCATCATGACCACTTCCCGCACCGTGATCGGATAATTCCAATCAATGGCTTCCTTTTGCGGGATATAGGAGACACAATCCTTGTGATTTCCGCCCCTGCCGCCATGCACGGTGACTTCTCCCTGCATCAGCGGGATCAGACCCACAATCGTTTTAAACAAGGTAGATTTTCCGGCGCCATTCGGGCCGATGACAGCCACTTCGTCCCCAGGAAAGAAATCAATTGTAATATTCTTTAGGACAAGCTCCCGATCATTGCGGTACCCCAGACAGGCGTTTTTGAGATGGATCATCGGAGTAGATTGAAGGTCATTG
>JAAZOK010000145.1 GCA_012797815.1 Chloroflexota bacterium
CCGCGCAGCTCGTCTACGGAGATGAGGTCGGAGGTGCGATTGTTCCAGAGGAGGAAGGCGACTTTCTCACTCAGCTTGCTCGTGATGTGCTGGAAGGCGCGAAGCTCTCTGACCTACAGACCTTGTTTGCTGATGATCTGCAAGTTAGCCACAATCCGATGGGCAGCCTGACGACCCCGAGTGCGGTGATCATTCCTGGACCGAAAGTAATGACCTGGGACGATTGGATAAGTCAGAAGACGGTGGTGGTCAGGCGGACAAGAAGAAAGGAGGTAGTACCGGAGGGACAGATGGGATTTGGAATCTAAATACACGACAGGCTCTGCTATTATAGCGGAGCCTGTTATGAATTAATCTTACAATAGGATGATAACCACATGAAAACCGATTTTTTATTAACTGACTAAGTTAGAAATCTGTTCTAAAAAACTATTTCACATATAATAATAATATTCCTTTCACCAATGGGGAGGGTTAGCAGATATGGTTTCCGTTGATTTTGTTGGACGGGTTAATAATACCCCATTATCGCCTCGACAGGCACTAATGCCATTATTAGAGGCTATCTTTAATTCAATGCAGTCAATTGAGGAAAAAGGTACCGGAGATGGAGCTATTACTATCAATGTGGTACGTAATACTCAGAATTTGCTCATAAGAGACGATGAACAAATCCGTACTTCTCCGATTTCTGGGTTTGAGGTTGTTGACAATGGTGTCGGTTTCACAAAGGATAATTTTGAATCATTCAACACGTGCGATACCCAGAAAAAACGAAATTTAGGGGGCAAAGGCGTTGGAAGGTTTCTGTGGCTTAAGGCTTTCGAAAAAGTCGAGATAAGAAGCGTCTTTCAAGAGGAAGAGAAATTATTCTTAAGATCTTTTAATTACGAACTTAACAATGATCCAGTGAAAAATTTGAGATGCGAAATTGAGCCAAATGACTCAATGGTATCAACAACGATTAGCCTTCTAGAGATTAAGCCTGATTTTTCCGAGCATCTTCCCAGAAGCTTGGATGTATTGGCATATCGGATAATTGAACATTGTCTTGAATATTTCGTTCTTAAAAGAATGCCCGTCTTGATTCTCAAAGACGAGAACGATACTATAGTCTTATCTGAAAAATATGAGGAAATGGTTTCTGATGACAGTACTTCTGAATTTACGGTTCAGGAGCAAACATTCACACTCACTCATTTTCTTCTCAAGGCAATTCCTGGTGCTGCACATCAACTAAACTTTTGCGCGATTCACCGCGTTGTCTGCTCAAAAAAAATAGACTCTAGAACGATTTGTAATTTACCTAATCGGATTCCTGCGAGAGATGACAGTAAAGAACTTTTTTATTTAGGTTATATATCGAGTGATTTTTTGAATGGTCATGTTGACCAACAGCGAACAGGATTCAATACCGTTCAAGATGGTCAGTTCCGTTATATAGGTGATTTAACATGGGAAGAAATCGAGGGCAAGGCTTTAGAATCCGTGAAATCATTCCTTTCACCGATTACTGAACCGATTGGAATTGAAAAGCTTCAAAATATCGAAAATCAAATAAAAGATGAATGGCCAGAATTTCGAGGTTTGTTGAGGCATCGGAGGGAAGCCATAGATGAAATCCCGCCTGATCTCAATCCTGATAAGTTAGAGATTGAGTTGTATAAAAGACAAAAGGAATGGGAGGTGAGCTTGAAGGAAGCGGCAAATGAAATAATATCCGCTCCGACAGGTGTTATTTCTCCCGATGGAAATGAAATCAAAGAGAAATATTTGCGCTTCTTAGAGGAATGGAACGAAAGTGGAAAGGCAGCATTAGCCAAATATGTAATTCATCGGAAAACCACTTTATCACTTCTTGAAAAATATATGCAATCAGATGATGAAGGAGGGTATGCAAGGGAAAGAACGATTCACGAGTTAATTTTCCCGTTAAAACATACATCTGACGACATTGATTACGAACAACAGAATTTATGGATTATCGATGAAAAACTGTCTTTTCATCGATATTTAGCCTCCGACATTGAACTTCGTCAAGTATCTGCAATAACTACGAATGAAAATGATCGCCCCGATTTGTTAATTTTTGATAACCCAATAGCAATGGTCGATGGTGAGCCAATTAATGGCATCATAATTTTTGAATTTAAAAGACCGATGAGGTCAGATAGTAACCCTGTAAATCAAATGTATGGTTATGTTAGAAAAATTCGTGCTGGCAAAGAAAACAACAACCATAGCCGCCCAATAACTGTCAGAGATGAGACTCCCTTTTACTGTTATGCCGTATGCGATCTGCCCAATCAATTGAGAATCGATCTGGAGAATATGGGAATGCAAAAAACTCCTGATAACGAAGGTTACTTTTGTTATAACTCTACACTCCGTGCGTATGTGGAAGTCATCAGTTATGGTAAATTATTACGAGATGCCCAACAAAGGAATCGGGTATTATTCGAAAAATTAAATGTGATTTAATGGAAGATTTTTACACCACTTGTTCGATATTCAACCTTAATTGGTATTTCTTGGGGGTATAGTTATCAAATCATTTCACTTCTTCACCGCCCAAATCCTTGAATTCCCCGTTTTTTTATAAAGTGCAGGATGTAGCAACCATTGTGAACAAAATACAACAGATAAATCTTCAGAGGGGCTTTCACATATACTGATTACGGTCATATGTCTTGTAGATTCTGAATTACTCTCTCGCAAAATCTGCTTCGCACGACTCGCAAAAATTTACATCCCACGGATAGCCAGGCATCTTTGACCCACAACGATCACAGGTAGCTATAGGACAAAAGTAGGAACACTCCTTATTGGAGCAAACGCCAGCATATTCACCGTACACAATTAATGTCTCCTCGTTACATTCAGGACAATCAATGAAACGATCAATATATCCCTTGCTTGCAAAATACTCATCTTCGAGGTCTTTGATAATTGCTTCTCGATTTTCTTCGAAACTTTTCCTGAGAATCATTAATTCGTTGATAATTTCCGCTTTTTTACGTTTTTCTATTCTCTCCCAGTGCAATTCGATTTTCTGGATTTTTTCGTAGACACTATGAGTGGTTGCTGACGAATCTAGGTTGATCTCAAGTTCATCGACAAGAAATGTATCAACAAGGGCTAGAAATTGTGTGATTGTTTCCCATAACTCGAATTTGTTGATGTCGATTTTGTAATGTTCAAACTGATTTCGGAAATTCTGCATTCTCCGAATGATTTCCAGCTCGTTTTCTGGAAAATTAACCAGTGGTCCTATCTGTAATCGTTCAAGAATCTCATCGAGGTCAACAGTATTCGGAATCTTACCATTTCTAACTTTTTCCCTCACCTCGGAAATTTTTCCCTTAAAAATTAATTCGGGTAGATGCCGATAAAGTCTTTCCTTTAGCAAAAGTAAAAAACCAGAAAAAACATGTAATATTCCATATTTAAAATTGCTTAAATTTAATTCTGTTGGATCAACGCTAATTCTCAGAATGCTTTCGTCATCAAATAGCTCATCAATCCCCTTTAAAACAAAATCAATTCCGTTCTCTAATAAATCGATTGACAAATTCGTTTTTGTTTTATCAGTCATACTGGACACCTAAATCATTTCCTATAGGCGGGTGAGAAAAGAGAGCCAAGAAGTTTAGTATCTTACTGGAACTGCACTAACATCACCACCACCACAATTGTTAGGAGGGGGAGACCAGTATGTTCCTATTGCCGTTTCCGACACTAATACGTTTAATGGAACATTGGTCATATTGCATAACAAATGATGTAACGACTCAAAAATTGATCCATTTGGATTTTCCATGCTCGTGCTTTTCTCGAGGGAAAAACCCTCCGTTGTGTGTAGAACTTCAATACAGTCAACAATTAATTTGCTAATACTATGTAAATAATCAACAACGAGGTTAGCTCTTTCTTCTTTTCTTACTTGAGATACATTGTTCTCAATAAAGCGAGGGCCACCCATATCACCAAGGAAATCATAATCACGGAAATCTGATACTGCACAGCCTGCATGCTCAATAAATCTCATGGCCTGCGATTCAAATTCATCTTGAAAGTTGTTAGGCACTGAATAACGGAACCTGATACTTCGATATAGGTCGGAATACTGAGGGTTTTGGTTTCCAGGATAAATTCCATATATTTCTGGTATTTGGTTGATGTCACAGTCGCCTACATCACCAGATCTTGGAGAAACATACCTTGAGAACCAGAACCAATTCAAATGAATTCCACTTGTAACTAGGGGCTTAATAATATGTCCGATAATCGTCTCCGCCCACCATTGATCAAGAAATGGCGAGGAATATGGAGCAAAAATCCTGGTCTGTCTATAGGCCATTTGATATCCAGTTACTCTTTCTTAAGATCTAATCCCAATTGTCGTGCAGATTCGATCATTGCTTTTAATCGAGGATCATTTTCATCCAAAGGTTGCCCGTCCTGGGTTACAAACTCAAAATGGATTCCCAATTTCATTTTTTTAAGTCCCATTCGTGCAGCTGGACCAACGAAGGAGCGGAAAATATCTGCCCAACTTTCAACGGGTACATTTCCCTGGATGGTCACCTGACGAATTGTGTTGCCGGCGGGCGGTATGACAACATCTCCTCCTTCAGAAGGTGGCGTAGAAATTGGGCCGGCGTCAGATCCATCACTTGGTGGAAAAATACTGCCTGCCGGTGTTCCACCACTAGGTGGAGGAGTAACAACTGGTGGTATAACAGGCTCTGGCTCAAATGCGGGAATTATCCAAAGGCCTTCTTCATTGGGATCAATGGTGATTGATCCACCGCACCATTTTTTCTGCAACTCCTTCGCGTTAAGTCCCTGACCCAAACCAATTAATCTTTCCTTGCAGGCATCCTGCAGACCATTGACGACAGCATCCCGAGTAGCGATCATCGGTTTATCGGTATACCGCAAAAAGGATTCGATTGCATCCTTGAGGCGCATGCTCCCATCTGACAAAACGAGTCCAGATTCTTGCATGGTCACCCTGCCAATTTTTCGTAAAATCCACTCTTCTTCTTCCACCAATTGTTTCCAGACAATTTGCAGATGATCACCAAAGTTGCTGCCGGCAGAGCTGAGTGCTGTAACGCTAATCTCTTCGCCCCGGATACGAGCAATATAAGAGAATGCAGCACCCAGCGATTGGGTGACTGATTGTCTGGCTGTAGTGAGACGTGTCTCTAAATCGCCTTTCTGTTCTGGATCAAGTTGCGTTCCATAATCACGTTTAATGGCTTCGAGTGTGGTCACTTCGCGTAAGGCGTTGCGTGATTTTGTCAGGCCGCGGACTGAAGGCAGTAGGAAGAGCAATGTATTTCGATAGAGACGGTCTCGAGCACCGCATTTTGTACTTAACAGCTTCACTCGCCTTTCCAGTGGTGGATTATTAGCGGCAGCCTGTCCATTTTCCGCATACGGCAAATCAGGTGCAAGAATAAGTAAAGCTAAGGAACGTTGTTCTGGTAAATCTGATCCGGGATTTACCAGAACGCGCCATGTCGCAGGTTCAAGCCTGGAATTGTTAACCTGGGTTTGAACTGCATCAATAATTTCTGTATTGAAATCATTACTGACAAATTGCTGCCGGTATCGGACGATCAGATTTACAAGTGTAGGGCGTGTATCAAACCAGTAACGTTTTCCGAGATTTCCAGCAGTTGGGAAACGCATGTAAAAGGCACGGTTTTCCAATTCGAGCAAAGCCCCATCGGTATAACTCCAGTTCAAACCAGGCCTGGCGGTGCATAATTTCAACTCCCGCGTGCTGTAGCCGACTCGATCACCTTGTGCGCCAAAAGAACCAAGTAAGATGGTGGAAGCCAAACCTTGCCCTATCTTTTCCCTCAAGTAGTCGCCGCCACGTTCTTCATCAAACTGGACTGAATTACTTGTTTTGCCGATGACATCTGCTGCGATGACGGACTCATAAGATGCGCCCCATAGACGTGTGAGTGATGATTTGAGCGCATCTACGGTGAAATTCAGATGTGCCGGTTGGATAAGTGCCTGGGATTGCGTTTCAGTGCTTCGGCGTTGCCAGAGATCACCCACGATGGATGCTAACAGACGTAAGACACCACGCGTACGCTGAAAACCATTGTGGCTTCCCCAACGTTTATAGAAAGCGTCAATCAATGTCGGATGAAAAGGATAAGCATTGATAATGCTCTGTTTGTAATCAGCGCGTGTGGCTTCTTGAGGTACTTCATTCGGGTGCTGTTGGTACATGCGGGCGTACGCGCCAGCTACTTTTTCGATTTCCGTTGGATCACCGATGGTTTCAAACAAACGCCGGCGAACGACTTGGTATATTTCTTCATCAGCAACCGGACGGGCGTCAGCCGCCATGCGGCCAAAACGATTTTCGAGCGCTGCCAGGATCTCCTGTCCGCGTTCTGAACTGGCTACCTCCAGATGGCTCGCGGGTAGCGTGGCAACCAGAGCTGCACCTGGAACATTGGATACCGCTTGGCAAAGTTGC
>JAAZOK010000082.1 GCA_012797815.1 Chloroflexota bacterium
GGACAGCAGGGTTTGCAGATCGCTGCGCAGGGTATCAGCATTCCAGATACTGAACAGACCGGTATATGCCTCGATCAGATGCAGCAGGGTGTTCATCGATTTCTTGCAGTTCATATCTTTGGGGCTGAGGCGCATATCAGCCAGCGGGGTAAAATCGCGGGCGCTCCCTTCGATGTATCCTCCATATTGCGGATCACGAGCGTGTTTTTCTACGAGGTGGTAGAGCTGAATGGCGCGCTCCAGGCTTGCTTGATCTTGCGTGGCTTGGAAGAATTCACTGTAACCATAGATACCAAAAGCCTGCGCATAATACTGCTTGCGGTCGGAAACAGGATTTCCCTGCCGGTCAACCGACCAGAACAAGCCCTGATATTCCTTATCCCAGAAAGCGGAATTCAGGTAATCGAAAGCTCTTTGTGCGATCTGCAGGTATTCTTCTTTTTGATATTGGACAGAAGCGTGGGAAAATGTCCACAAGATCCTGGCGCAGGTCACGGCAGTTCGAGGGACATTGTTATCGATCCGCCCATCATTGTAAACAGCGCCAAAAAAACCGCCATTTTCATGATCGGGGGCGGTTTTCAGCCAGTAGGGCAGAATGTTATCGGTTAATTCGCTTTCAAATTGTGATTGCACGAAATGATTGTTCATACGCGAGTCTTTGAAACGATCGTTTTTCGAGTATTATTGGGAACGCTCCCAATAATACTATTCTATCATGAATTTTTCCTTTTTTATTAGGAAGAATGGAAGAGGGTGATGTTTTGATTGGTTATTATTCTGTCAATAAGGGATCATCCTGACATAGCGGTGATTATTGAGGTTTTGGATTTTTCCGCAGGTTGACCATCACCATCCCGGCGGTGGCGATCAGCAAGCTGATCCAATCGCGAATCGAAAGCGCATCTCTTAAAAATATCCAGGAGAGCAGTGCGATCTGCACCAGCATGGAGTTATTGAGCACACCGGATTCCACCGCACTGAGCACCTGCAGCGACTTGTTCCACAGCGTGAATGCAAAAGCCGTATTGACGGCTGCCAGGCTCAAAATAACGATCCAGTTTGTGATGGAGAGGGTGGGAAAACTTTCACTTGTCAATCCGGCAAGCAACAAGAAGATCGCCCCGATGCTCATACTGATGCCGGTTGTGACGCTGGCCGGCAGCTTTCCATGGCGGTTGACCATCCTTCCTAACAGCGCAGCCAGAGCATTGGCGAGCACCGTGAACCCGGCGAAGAAATAGCCGATCCATTCCCCCTGCAGGTCCGGATTGGGGGTGAAGTAAAGCAGGACACCAATGATGAAGACGGCAATACCAGCCCATTGGAAGAGGCTGGGTTTTTCATGCAGTAAGAAAATGCCGAAGATAGCGATGAAAACAGAACTGAAGTTCAACAACAGGCTGAAAGTGACGGTCGGTAAATATTTGAGCGTGATGAATTGCCCGCCCTGCGTGAAAGTGTAAAATACGATCCCCAGTAAGATCAATTGCTGCCAGTTTTGTTTCGTCAGGTTCCGGATGGTAGTTTTATTTTTCAACAAACCGGGGAGAAGGAATAGGCTGGCAAATCCGTAGCGCAACCCGGCAAAGGTCAAGGGAGGGATGTCGCTGATGGTGAATTTGATCAAGATCCAGGAGGAAGACCACAACATGGTCACCAGCAGTGCCTGCAATATGGCTTTTGTTCTTTGAGAGGCGGGTTTGTTCATGTCTGAAATTATCTCATTGAAACGGCGATTTTAGGAAAAGGCTTGACTTGTTTTAGCGGAGATGATATAGTATTGCCCAATTATGAACTGCTACCGAATGTACGCTACCACTACCGCTACTACTACCACTCATCACGATCGTGATGGAGGGTTGCGGTGCGTTACCTGTAGCAGGAATGGATAGAGCCAATCTATCTATAAAAAGGAAAGAACAAACGCCTCGTACCCCACGAGGCGTTTTTCTTTATCAACAAGCTTTCATTATAAAGAGGTGCTTTATGGATGAAGACAAGGTCAGAAAGAAACAAGCTGGGCTGCTCGTGATGAAGTTTGGAGGAACTTCAGTCGGGAGCAGCGGCGCCATCACTCAGGCGGCACGCATCGTTCAGGACGAATATGCTAATTGGCAGGATGTGGTGGTGGTGGTTTCGGCAATGAGCGGGGTGACCGATACCCTGATCGCCTGCGCCAAAAGTGCGGTTGCTGGAAACCAAGAAACGTATATAGATTTGGTGCACACTGTGCAGGAAAAACACCAAGCGGTCGTTGATGAACTAATGATTGAGCTTGAGCTCAAGCTTAAATTACAGGAAGAACTGGCTACTTTATTCGAAGCGCTCCGTTCATTGTGTCAGGGCATCCATATTATGGGGGAGCTGACCCCGCGTGGTATGGATGCGGTGGTCTCGCTGGGAGAACGCATGAACGCCCGCGTGGTGAGCGCCCTGCTGCAGCAGAACGGGTTTGCCAGCCGGGCGGTTGAGGCTACTTCTCTGATCATTACGGACGATACCTTTCAACATGCGCATCCTATCATGGAGTTCTCCCGCAGCAAAACCCGGGCAGCGTTGCAACCGTTGTTGGGTGATCACATCATTCCGGTGGTGACCGGTTTTATTGCTGCCAATCGCGAGGGCATTACCACCACACTGGGCAGGGGCGGCAGCGATTATACGGCTGCCTTATTAGGTGACTTTTTGGATGCCCGAGAAGTATGGACCTGGACGGACGTGGATGGTGTGATGACTGCCGACCCGCGCACCGTACCTGAGGCACGCGTTATCCCGGAACTCACCTACAATGAGGTTTCGGAGATGGCATATTTTGGAGCAAAAGTGCTGCACCCTCAAACCATCCGCCCGGTGGTGGAGCGTGAAATACCCCTGTGGGTGAAAAATACTTTCAACCCTATTTTCCCGGGCACGCGTATCGATGGTTCTTCTGAGACGGAACGCGGGCGCATCACGGCGGTCACCGCCATCCGCGGCTTGAGTCTGATCACGGTGGAAGGACGGGGCATGTTGGGAGTGCCCGGTATAGCAGCGCGCACCTTCGCGGCAGTTGCCAGGCATGAAGCCAGTGTGCTGATGATCTCCCAATCATCCTCGGAACAATCCATTTGCTTTGTCATTCCCTCTGACATGGAAGCGGCTGTCCTCCAGGCTGTTGAAGACGAAATGGCTTTAGAGCTAACCCGTCGCGATATTGATCGCGTGTGGGCACAGCCGGATGTGGTCATCGTGACCGCTATCGGAGCGGGAATGCGTCAGACCCCCGGCGTTTCCGCCCATCTTTTCGGAGCACTGGGCAAGGAAAATATCAATGTGATCGCCATCGCACAGGGTTCGTCCGAGTTCAGCATCTCGGTGGTGGTGGCGGCAGCGGATGCCGATCAGGCAGTGCGCCAGATCCATAAGGAGGTGATCTGTAATGAACTATCCGAATAAAAAGATCAACGTAGCGGTGCTGGGCGCCACCGGAGCGGTGGGACAACGCTTTGTGCAATTATTATGTGATCATCCCTGGTTCCACATCAGCGCACTGGCTGCCTCCGAACGGAATGTGGGTAAGCGTTATGAGGAGGCATGCGGTTGGCATCTCAGCGATGTCATGCCGGAAGCCGTGCGCGAGATGATCATTCAACCCGTGGAACCTGTTTTGGATGCCCAGATCGTTTTTTCTGCCCTGCCTGCGCAGGTGGCACGCGAGACAGAGCCGCTCTTCGCGCAAGCCGGCTACGCGGTTTGCTCCAATTCCTCTGCTTTCCGGCTGGATGCGGATGTGCCGGTCATCATCCCTGAAGTCAATGCCGACCATCTGGTACTGTTGAAGCGACAGAAAGAGCAGCGCGGTTGGGAAGGGTTATTGGTGACCAGCCCGAATTGCACCACCACCGGGATTGCTATTCCATTGAAACCGATCGATATGGCATTTGGATTGAAAAAGGTGATGGCGGTCAGTATGCAGGCAGTCTCGGGAGCGGGCTATCCGGGGCTCTCTTACCTGGATATCCAGGATAACGTCATTCCTTTCATTAAGGGCGAGGAAGAAAAGATAGAACGTGAATCCAGAGCCCTGTTAGGTCGTATGGCGGGGAAGCAACGCCTGGATGCGGACTTCACTTTCAGTGCACAGGCGAACCGTGTGGCGGTGTCGGAGGGACATACTATTTGCCTCTCTTTGGAATTGGAAGAAAAAGCGGAGATCGCTGCTGTGCAGGATGTGCTGCGCGATTTCCGCGCTCCCATTTACCGCCCGAATTTACCCAGTATGCCCTTATTTCCCATCATAGTGCGGGATGAAGAGGATCGACCGCAACCACGCAAGGATCGCAATGCCGGGCAGGGCATGCAGGTTTCGGTGGGGCGCATCCGCCCCTGCCCGCTGCTGGATGTGCGCATGGTCTCGGTGGTGCACAATACACTGCGCGGCGCAGCCAGTGGTGCTATCTTGAATGCGGAATTACTGGTGGCGGAGGGATATCTCTCATGAAGAACTATGGATTTGCAACTCTGCAAGATTTCCTGGGTGATCGCATTCTCTTCCGTAACCTTAACGCGCTGGATCTGACTTTACCGCGCCTGGATGATCTGCGCCATGATCTTATGCTTCCCGCCAATATCATTCCGCGCAAAACCTCCCTCGATTATGCGCGCGTCATTATCGAACTGGTCAGGCACGCCCGCCGGCAGGATGGTAACCAGACCGATATCTGCCATGTCATTTATGTGGGCGATACTAGAATGAATGATGGTATGGCGTTTCGGAATATCTGTGCGAGTGGGCACTGGTGTGGCGCTGCCATGATCATCGCGGAAGATGATGCGCTATCCAGATTAGAGCAGCAACAGGATCAGGATACTATTATCTTTTTCAACAATCATTGGGTCAATCTGCGTATTTTTCACTTGCTTTTGCAAATGAAAGAAATAGAACTGAATGAACAGACGGTGGTCTTGATCGATATGGATAAGACGGCTCTGGGTGCGCGCGGGCGCAACGATGCGGTGATCGATGGAGCACGCGTCAAGGCTGCCCAGGCTGTATTGCAGGAGATCCTTGCGGGTGCATTCGATGCAGATGAATTTGTGCGGGTCTATTCGGTCCTGAATCAGCCCGCCTACCATCCCTTCACGGCAGATAACCAGGATTATCTGGTGTATATTTGCCTGATCTTGCTGAGTGGGCTTTTCAAATTGGATGATATTGTTACCGGTGCCCAGCTTGGGCTGCTCTCCAATTTTGATGGGTTCCTTGACCAGGTAGAGCAGCGTTATATGGATCTGCCGGTCGGAGTGCAGAAAGCGCATCATGAGATCTATCATCTGGTCAAATGCGGAGATGCCACACCATTTAAACAATTCCGCAAGATGGAATATCATGCCACCATGGCAAGGATGGGGCAGCTTCCTAGCCAGAGCCCGATTGAAGACCTGCTGCAGCAGGAGATCGTCATCACGCGTGAGGTGCAGGAATTCGCAGTGCGCTGCCGCAAGGCTGGTGCTACCCTGTTCGGGCTTTCGGATAAACCGGATGAAGCCTCTATGCCCTCATCTCAAGAAGGTGACCTGAAACCCTTGAACCAAATTCCCACCCATATGATCGGAGCGAAAAATGAATGAACAGAGCTGGTTGGAATGCATTCGCGGTTGTGGTGTGAAACATGCCATCGATGAGGTGATTTACCAATGCGAGCAATGCGGCGGGTTGCTGGATGTGGAGCATGATGTGGATGCTCTCAAACAACGCTCCGCCATCGAATGGAAAGAACTGTTCGAGCAGAGGGCGGCTGTCCGTTCCGGACCCTATGCCAGTGGGGTATGGGCAAAGAAAGAATGGGTCTGTTCCCAATTGCCATTGGAAGATATTGTGACATTTTATGAGGGAAATACTCCACTTCTCAATGTCCCAACCCTGGGAAAGCAGATCGGGTTGTCTGACCTGTGGGTCAAACTATGCGGCAATAGCCACACCGGTTCATTCAAAGACCTGGGCATGACGGTGCTGGTCTCTGTAGTGAACCATATGATCAAACTGGGCAGTCCCATCCGGGCTGTGGCGTGTGCTTCCACCGGCGACACCTCTGCGGCATTGGCTGCTTACGCTGCGGCGGCGGGCATCCCTGCCATCATTTTACTGCCGCACGATAAGGTCTCGCCGGAACAGCTCATCCAACCGCTGGCGAACGGAGCGAAAGTGCTTTCCCTGAACACCGATTTCGACGGTTGTATGCGCGTTGTGCAGGAGTTGACACAGGATCCCTCCATCTATCTGGCAAACTCCATGAACTCTTTGCGCATGGAAGGGCAGAAGACGGTGGGCATTGAGATCGTGCAGCAGTTTGGTTGGCAGGTGCCCGATTGGATCATCTTGCCGGCGGGCAATCTGGGGAATGTCAGCGCCCTTGGGAAAGGGCTGTTGTTGATGTTCGAGTTAGGGCTGATCGACCATTTGCCGCGCATTGCCTGTGCCCAGGCGCAGAATGCCAATCCCTTCTATCTGGCATATAAAAACGGGTTCAAGCAATATCAGCCTGTGGTAGCACAAAAGAGTACGGCGAGTGCTATCCAGATTGGGGCGCCGGTCAGTTATGAACGGGCGGTCAAGGTCATGCAGCGCTTTGATGGGGTGGTCGAGCAGGTTAGTGAAGAGGACCTGGCGAACATATGTGCCCTGGCTGACCGTAGCGGGCTGTATTGCTGTCCGCAGACCGGAGTAGCATTGAGTGCGGCACAAAAACTGGCAGTCCAGAGTGTTATCAAACCGCATGAACGGGTGGTGGTGATCTCTACTGCCAATGGGCTGAAATTTTCTCAAATGAAGACTGCGTATCATGGCTATCGATTGAAGGATATTCAGGTAAAGTACGGCAATGCCCCTATTGAAATTGAGGCGAGCATGGAGGAGGTCTTCCGAAATTTGTAGATGTATTAGATAGGCTACCAAAAGATAAGAAATTTTTCTCCTTCTATGAAAATATCTATTCGAAGTCAAGGATTTTTCCTTGACTTTTTTTATTTCCCCCATAGAATATTGAACAAGCGCTCATCGAGTTTTTGCGATTCGTATTTTATGAATTTCAATTGAAGTAGTTGAAAATTCCTGCGATTAATAAAGTAAACCCGTTGGAGCAGTGAATAAAATGTATCAGGTATTGCTTGTGTGTCAGGGGGGTATGTCCTCTTCTTTTATCGTGAAGAAGATCAAGCTCGCATTTAAAAATCATAATGAACAGATTGAAATCCATGCCTATGCTGGGATCGAGTTAGAGGATCATATCGAAGCGGTCGATATGGTGCTAGTTGCTCCCAATATTCTTTATATGTGGGATGATATTGCATCGAGTTGTAAAGATCATGGAATCGAGCCGGTCATTATCCCATTCGAACATTATGGAAACATGGACGGCGAAGCTATTAGAGATCTGATACTAAGTATAAATCAATAGAATGCCGGAGGGAAAATGGCACAGAATAAGAAATGGCTTGAAAAAATATTCGTTCAACCCATGAGTAGATTCGCCAATTTTCGGATCACTAAAAGTATTTCCGCTGGCTTTCAATCCGGTGTAAACGTTTTGATGGTCGGAGCAATGTTGTCAGTCCTTTCGATCATTTTTAGTCTAATCCCGGGAATAAATACATCTGTTTTCCTCACAAAATTCAATCTACTGAAGGATCTGATTTTTGGTATTACCGGACTTATATTTACATATGGTATTGCAGCAGCCAATGCGAAGCTTAATAAGATTGATCAACAATCGGCGGGGTTTCTGGCAATAGGAGTATTTTTCATTTTCATGAAACCTTCCATTATGGTTGATGAGAACTACACCTCAATTTTTACAGCTCCCTTTGCCCGATTTGGCATGCAGGCTGTATTTGTTTCAATAGTGGCGGGCATTTGGGCTGGCGAAATTTGCGCCTTGTTTAAACGGCATGGTTGGATCATGAATTCGGAAGGTCTTCCGGATATTGCCAAAGTTTGGTTCGAAAACTTGATCGCAGGAACTTTTATTGTTTTATCCGCTTGGGTGTTTACAGATATTGTAAATATCAATCTCCATACTATATTTGACACTCTATTGATACCTGTAATGGGAATTATGGGAAGTTTCTGGGGATGGATCTTGCTTGTGACAATCCCCCCTTTGCTTTTTTATTTCGGTATTCATCCCGCATCTATCATGAGTTTGCTTGGACCGGTTTATTGGGCAGCTCTGGCAAAAAATGTTCAACTGCTGGCTGCAGGATTGGTTCCCACGGTTGCGAATGGTTTTTTTATCGTAAACATGGGAACGCTGTTCATGATGAATCTTGGCGGTACCGGAGCTACGCTGGGATTGAACATATTAATGCTTCTTTCGAAAAATAAAGCAACAAAGAAACTGGGGCAACTGGCAATTTTGCCAAGTATCCTGAATATCAATGAACCTATTATTTTTGGATTGCCGATTCTTTATAACCCCGTTCTATTTATCCCCTTTATTTTAGGGAATTTTATAAATGCTGTTATTGCTTATGTGGTCCTCGATTTAGGATGGGTGGCAATCCCATCGACATATTCTCTATTAACCTATGTTCCGGCTCCTCTAAACGCTTATCTTTTAACGCAGGATTTCAAGGCAGTAGTCCTGATACTTTTATTAATTGGAATCGATATGACTATCTGGGCTCCATTTCTTAAAATGCATGAAAGAAACCTTTTAAGCAAGGATTCTTCGTAGATTTGGTTTGTGGCTATGATGTGCTTTAAAAATCCCTTTTAATTACGAAAAACTATGCTTTCTACGAGTACGGTAGAAGCGTGGTTTTTCTGGATGGATTGACTTTTATTTCTTATACAGAGCTGAAAAATCGGTTAATTCGATATTGTTATCATCCAACCATTTTCTCACGTGTGGATCTGTAACTAATTGCAGGTCTCTTACCCGTGGAATGGTCAGCGTAGAGTTATCGAACACATAGGCGTCCAGGTAGCCGGGATGAAAATGAAGGATATTGTATTCATAGGGACTGGATAGAATTCCACAAATATCGTTCATGAATTGCTCTGCGGTCATGCCTTCATGAAGCACTTTCATGTATGCTTCATTCGTCATGATCAATTCATGACCATAATATAAGTAGTCGTTTTCTTTCTCCTGAAGCATACAGTGGATTTTATATTTTTCCATTACTTCTTTGAAAGCTCTTTGTGTATTTTGATTTCCCATGGAATGGGGTTCAAAATGCTTGGGGTAAGAGCCGGTTAATGCTTTGTGATGTTCGAGCTGTGCGATAGTTTCACGTTTTGCGTCTTCAAAGGTAACCACGATATTTCCTGTTCCCTTTTTCCCCATTGGGTGGTCAGATTTCCACATGGTAGATCGATAAAAACAGCCATTTTCATCTACCATGCTTTTAACGTTATTAGAAACGGGTTTTCCCTGAACAAAATTGGTATGTTGTGCCAGGAGGGCATCCGGACATTCTCTCTTCCATAGATTGACTGCAAACGGTGCCGTATCCATATTATTCATCAAGGAGAGCACGGTTACAATGCCTTCTTTATAGGCCTTTACAGCTCCAATACTGTATGCTTCACTGAATCCAAAATCATCTCAAACGACAATTAGTTTTTTCATGATGGGTCCTTTATTTTCTATAGTGAATAATTTAATCGGGCTCTCAAATTTTCCTTTCCAGTATTTTCCTGCTCCATATAATGCTCTTGTTTGTGAAGTCTAGATAGGACTACTTGCGTAATGCAGCAAAAATCCCTATTTTCTTGACTAATTATTCATATTCGTTATAATTAATGAACAAGCGCTCATTTATAATAACACGGCTTTCCCGTTTTGATATTTAAAAGAAAGGAGGATTTGTGCTTATTGAATAATTGAACTGTTTCATGGAATTTTTATTTGAAGAGGAGGTGATTTTTTCTGAAAATTATAGCGGCTTCACATGGCACTTTTGCCAGTGGAATAAAAAGTTCTCTCGATGTTCTGCTTGGAAAATCGGAAGATGTAACAGTGATTGATGCATATCTTGATCAGGGAAGCATTGAAGAAAAGCTTGATCGATATTTCCAATCAGTCTCAGATTCAGAGCAGGTTGTTATGCTGTCTGATATCTTTGGAGGTAGTGTCAATCAAAAGATGTATTTACATCTATCGAGACCCAATACTTTTCTTATCACAGGGATAAATCTGGCTTTGGTTTTGCAATTAGCAATGGAAACCAAACCACCCACATTGGAACGTTTAAAAGTAATTGTGGAAGAAAGTAGAAACGCGATGAAACTTGTAGAATTTGAATCCATTGGCGTGGAGGATAAAGATTTTTTTGGAGAAGATAAATGATAAAGTTGATCCGGCTCGATGAACGGTTGATCCATGGACAGGTTGCAATTAGATGGTCAAAATATTTGAACGTGGATCGGATACTGGTACTTAATAATGAAGCAGCCAAAAACGACCTGATTAAAAAATCTTTATTAATGGCCGCTCCTCGAGATGTAAAAGTAGCTATCGAAACGATAAATGATGGCATTACCCTGTTAAATGATCCGCGTGCAGCCAGCTTGAGTATTTTGGTGCTGGTAAGAACACCTAAAGATCTGCTTACAGTGATGAATTCTGTAAAAGATATTAAATCGGTGAATATTGGTAATTATGGTCGTGTTGCAGCAAAAGAGGGCGACGCGGTTCGAAAGACTTATGGGTTGAATCTTTATCTGTATGATAGCGAAATAAAAATTCTTAAAAAGATTCTGGATATGGGTGTGGAATGTAATTATCAGGTAACGCCCGATAATAATCCAGAATCATTGAAAAAGATTTTAGAAAATAAATAATGGAGGAATTCATGGTAGCAGCAGCGTTAAAAGCTTGTTTGGTTTACTGGATTGTTTACACTGTTGAATTGAATTATCTGGGTTGGCAAACTCTGACCAGACCAATTGTGCTTGGCCCACTGGTGGGGCTTGCCCTGGGCGATATTAAAACGGGCATCATTCTGGGTGCTTCCCTTGAATCGATTTTCATGGGTGTATCTGCAGTGGGTGGTTCCCTGCCTTCCGATTGGGCGACGGCGACTGTGATCGTTGTATCTTATGCCATTCTAACTGGACAGAATGCTGAAGCAGGTTTGGCTCTGGCAATTCCTATTGGGACGATCGTTCTGTCTTTAGGAATGGTATGGACGCCAGTTACGACAGCGCTTGTCCCCTATTGGGAAAAATTAGCAGGCGAAGGAAAAATGAAAAAGATGTTTAACTTGACTTCTCTGCAGTTTTGGGTCACCTCTTTGTATACTTCCGTTCTAATGTTCTTTGCTATTGCCTTCGGAATAGAAGGCTTAGGCGCACTAATGGCAAAAATGCCCGTATGGGTATTGAGCGGTTTGGGAGCAGCTTCAGCACTGATGATTGGTGTTGGTATCGCAATCTTGACCTCTACGATCTGGTCCCCCAAAGTCGGTGCGTTCTTTTTCCTGGGTTTCGTTCTGGCAAAATCATTGGGACTCTCAACCCTGGCAATCGCGATCATCGGTGTTGTCATTGCGGTTGCGGTCTTTATGCAGGATAAGGATCTCATCGATCTGAAGAACTCGCTGGGAAACAAATCTCAATCATCGAAAGAAGGAGGATTTTTCGCATGAACGGCAAAAAGACTGAACCTACAAATGAGAAGAAAACATTAAAATCGATGTTCCTGCGCTCACATCTTGCTTTTATCGGTTTCAACATGGTAAAGATGCAGGCGAATGGATTCACCCTCACCATGGCTCCAGCGATTGAAGAGATCTATAAGGATGACCCGGAAGGGAAAAAGGCAGCCTATTTACGCAGCCAAAGTTTCATCAATACCCATGCGGTTCCTTTTTCATTAATTGCCGGACTTACCTATGTATTGGAAAAACAGAATAAGGAAAATCCTGATTTTGACCCGGAAGTGATCAACAGCGTTAAAGCCAGCCTCATGGGTCCCACTGCCGGAGTGTTCGATTCCCTGTTCTTCAACGGTGTTCGTGTTATCGCTGGTGGTATTGCCATTGGATTGGGCTCGACGGGGAACATCCTTGGTGCACTCCTGTTCATCCTGTTATATGGAGTAACGCAGTCTATTGCCAAGTACTATCTTCTGAATGCGGGTTATAAATATGGCACTTCTTTCATTGACCAGGTGTTTGGTTCAGGGTTGATCGATGCTTTGACAAAAGCCGCTTCAATTCTTGGGTTGATGATGGTTGGTGCATTGACTGCTTCGATGGTGTCCGTGCCCCTTAATTGGACTATCACAATCAGTGGCGCCTCGCTGGCAATTCAGGATGTTTTCAATAATATCTTCCCCGGACTGTTGAGTATTATCTATATATTTGTCTTGATGGGATTAATTAAAAAAGGGATTCGTCCAACCACTCTTATCTTCGCAATTTTGGGTATATCGTTATTAGGTGCTTGGATCGGAATCTTCTAGGAAAATGGGAAAGAGGTTGTGGATGAAATAACTCCGCAACCTCTTTGTCTATGAAAGCCTAACATGAAAGACTTGTTGATGTTTTTTGGTGTAACGCTGGCAAAGCGGTACACTTACCGGCAAAAAAAATTCTTTTTTGAACAGATAAAACCATTCTTTAGTAAATTGGGGTATAAGGTAACACTTCATGAAAACAAACAAAAACTGATTCGCATTTCCAATATCTTCATCGGTGATATTCATAAAGTCCGGTATGTCATCTTATGTCCGTACGATACACCTTCAAGATCATTATTGCCATATAAATACTATCCCTTTAATCTGTCAGAAAACCTGCATCAGGAAAGAATAGAGTTGTTTTTGAGATCTTTGATCTATATCGGGTCATGTTTGTGTGCTTACTTTACATTTAAACATTTTTTAATGTTCCACATTGTTGTTAAAGTCCTCAGTATCCTTTTCTTTATTGGCGTGATCTATTTCTGTTACCGGTTGATCAAAGGTATCCCAAATCCGGTGAATTTCAACAAGAATTCAGCCAGTGTCGCTCTGATAGCCGCTCTGTCAGGACGGATGAAGAATAAAAATAATGTTGCTTTTGTGCTTTTAGACAACAGCCTCAATGCGAATGCGGGGCTGCGTTTTTTTGCCGAAGATGAAATTTTGAAGAATAAAGTTTTCATTTATCTCGACTGTATTGCCTATGGAGAAGAATTCGTATGTGCTCACAACCGGAACACAAATAGTGAGGCAGAAAAATTGGTGAGTTTTCTTAAAGGTAT
Source organism: Chloroflexota bacterium (assembly GCA_012797815.1). Classification (GTDB taxonomy): domain Bacteria; phylum Chloroflexota; class Anaerolineae; order Anaerolineales; family Anaerolineaceae; genus UBA4781. The sequence goes on from JAAZOK010000082.1 coordinate 13,238, forward strand.
GGATGTGATCGATAAGGGCTTCCCGGAAGAGCAGTTGAAAGGCACAAACCTGAACCTGTTTCCAAAGCTGCTCCATTTATGTGCGGGGGCGATTGAGGATCATTATTTTGTGGTCCGCAACACGCGTTCGAAAAAAGATTTTAAAGTTGATGTTCCCCGATTAGAGATCCTTTGTACAGGATTAGCAAATTATTTAGGAGGTTAAACCATGAAATTGCTTTTTCAATCGGATGACTATGGGATTACGGAAGGGGTAGCGTGTGGTACCTTGAAGGGTATTCGGGATGGGTTGATCCGTAATACCGGCTTGTTTGTAAATATGCCCAGTTCCCAACTTGCGGCGGAAGAAATCAAACATTATCCACACTGCTGTTTAGGGATCGATATTAACCTTGTCGCAGGGCGCTCGGTGTCTCCGGTAGATCAGGTTCCCCATTTGGTGAAACCATCCGGCGAATTGTTTACATCAGGCGAAATGCGTGCCAAAGCGAATATAGTTCCTTCGGAATCGATTTTGCACAAGATGGAAGAAGATCCTTATCCTTTGGATGAAACGTTGATTGAGGTAGAGAATCAGGTAAAACTCTTCATGAAAATGATTGGAGAGAAACCAAGATATATTAATGGGCATTCTCTCATGACTCCCAATGTTTACACGGCATTAAAAACAATTGCACAGAAATATGAAGTGCCATTTACCATGCAGGCATTGAAAGATTACGATGTTCACTGGGTGAATATTTCCTGGAATGTGAAACCATTCCCGGTTGAAAAACAAATCCAGACGGATGTTGAAGAGGGTGTTCTGCGGGTATTACCTGAGGTGCTCGATTGTGAATATGCGATTCTTTTTTGTCATGCTGGCTTTGTTGATGAGGAGCTTTTTCGTTGTTCCACTTACACGATGATTCGGGCGAAGGATTTGTTTATGGCATGTTCTCCCAAAATCCGGGATTTTATTGAATCGAACCAAATTGAGCTGATAACTTACGATGATCTGGTAAAGAAATAGATTACCTATATTTACAACTCTTTATAACCGGTGAAGCCGGTATGGTAATTTGGTAAATAAGACTTAACTGAAACACATTAATTTGAATTTTATAAAACAACACGAATATTTTAGGAGGTTAAATCATGAAATTACTTTTTCAATCAGATGACTATGGGATTACAGAAGGGGTTGCGTGTGGTGCTTTGAAGGGTATTCGCGATGGATTGATCCGTAATACGGGATTGTTTGTGAATAGGCCCAGCTCTAAATTTGCTGCTGACCAGATCAAATATTACCCGCAGTGCTGTTTTGGTATTGATATCAACCTTGTGGCAGGGAAACCAATTTCGCCGCTTGATCAGGTTCCCAGTCTCGTGAAACCATCCGGTGACTTTTATACATCCGGAGAGATCGTTGCGAAAACCGGCATATCTTTGATGGATATGAATTTTGATGAAATAGAAAATGATCCCTATCCATTTGATGAAACGTTGATCGAGGTAGAGAATCAGGTAAAACATTTCATAGAACTGGTCGGAAGAAAACCGGGATATATTCAGGGACATTCATTGATGACTCCCAATATCAATAAAGCTATCAAAATGATGGCAGAGGAATATGAGATCCCATATACAATGGATGTTCTAGAGAAATACAATTTCCATTGGGTAACCATTAACTGGTATGTACGCCCCTTCCCAGTCGAAAAGCAGCTTGAGACCGATGTCGAAGATGGTTTGATGAAAGTCATTCCTGAAGTACTGGATCACGAATATTCTTTCCTGATCAGCCATGTCGGTTTTGTGGATGAAGATCTCTTCCGCTGTTCTAATTACACGGTTATCCGTGTGAAAGATCTGTTTATGGCGTGCTCGCCCAGGCTTAAGACTTTCATAAAAGAAAATAATATTGAATTGATCACGTATGATGATTTGAAATAAGGCTTATCATGTTTATCAAATCGGGCAAAATTTACTTTGAGAGCGGCGTTCGAAATGGCTATTTTGAGTTAGAAGAAGGAGGATTGTCCATTTTCTACCTGCGGACAATGACAGACAGGAAAATATTCAAAGAAGATTTTACTAAAAATTTCAAAGTTAAATAACCCGAGCAGGTTATTTAACTTGATTGATCTCGATGGTATGACCCATCGAGATCATTTTGTTGAAAACCAGTTTATCCAATAATTACATCACGAAATTATCAAGTTTAAGAGAGGTCATTCCCCTTGAAAGAAAATGAGAATAAAACTCAAATTTTCATTGTGCTTCTTGTTGCTTCGATCATTGGTTCTTTGATCCACACCTCGCTTACAGTAGCCCTCCCAAGCATCATGCGGGATTTTCAAGTTTCTGCAGCAACGGGACAGTGGCTCACCAGTGCCTATTCTCTTGTGGTTGCTATAATGGTTCCTGCGACAGCATATTTGATCCACCGTTTCCCACTGAAACGGCTGTTCCTCTCATCCATGCTTATTTTTACCGCTGGGTTATTGATCGATGGATTTTCCGGAAGTTTTCCTGTTCTTCTCTTTGGTCGCATGCTGCAGGCGATTGGAAATGGGATCATCCTTTCTCTTACTCAGGTTGTAATTCTTACTATTTTCCCGATAGAAAAGCGTGGCTCAATGATGGGTCTCTATGGATTGGCAACGGCAGCCGCTCCGATTCTCTCTCCAACAGTTGCCGGAATCATCATTGATTCTCTGGGATGGAATTCAATTTTCCTGGGTTGTGCTCTGTTCTCTATCCTGGATATTTTCTTTGCGGTAAAAGTGCTGAAAAACGTGCTCCAAACAGAAAAGCAACGCTTCGACAGCTTGTCCATGGTATTGTGTTCGGTGGGTTTCAGTGCTTTACTGCTCGGATTGGGGAACTTGGGAATAAAAACATTTTTTAGCTTCCATGTTTTTGTTCCGCTTGTTATTGGTACTCTTTCACTGGTTTTATTTGTTAAAAGGCAGCTCCGCCAGGAGGAACCATTTCTGAACCTGCGAATTTTCAGTAATAATGAATTTCGTTCTGCGGTCATCATAGCCATGGTTATGTATGTCATTATGATGGCAGGAACCACACTTATCCCGATCTATATTCAAACGTTGCGTGGTTTTTCGGCAACGGTCTCGGGGTTGGTAACAATGCCCGGATCATTGATCCTGGCTGTCATTAATCCGTTCGCGGGGAGGATCTATGACAGGTTCGGTATTCAAAAACTGGTGGTGTGCGGCAGTGGTATCCTGTTGCTGAGCAGCGTCAGTATTTCATTTCTGCGTGTTGATACAAGCCTGATCTATATTTCATTAATGTATATATTAAGATTAATCGCCATTGGTTTATTGATGATGCCGATAACAACATGGGGGTTAAGTACGATTAAAACAAATAGTATTGCTCATGGAACGGCTCTGATCACCTCACTGCGCACAATCGCAGGATCAATAGGTTCTGCTGTCTTTGTTTCCATCATGATCGTAGCCAGTCAGCATTTCACAGGGGAATCATCCGTTCTTAGAGATATCCATGGTATGAATATCGCTTTCATGATCTTGTCGATTTTAGCTTTGGTTGAATTCATACTATCAATAGGATTGACGATGAAAAAAAAGCATAAAAGTGATCCTCAAAGCATTCAAGGTTGAAATGCAAAATATACGGGTATGGATTCGATTTTAAAAACGGACAGAACCTATTCTTCCCAGAAATTATTGTCTACCAGTGTTTTTAGATCGTCGAATGCAGCCTGTTCATCTTCCCCTTCGACAGCAACGGTGATGTGGGCGTCTTTTTCTATTTTTAATCCGAGTACCATAATCAGATTTTTCCCATCTGCTTCTTTATGATTGTGAAAAACACGGATGTTGGATTCATATTTGCTTGCCGTCTGTACAAATTGAATGGCAGCATGTGCGTGCATCCCCAGTTCGTTGATGATCGTAGTCTCAAATTTCATGATAAAAAAATGTTCAAGAATAATGTTTTTTAATTATATCGAGAGACTTTTGCTTAAGAAAGCTTTAAAACTAAATTAATCATCGTTGAACACCCATTCTTTAAGTTTATCTGTATAATTGGTAAAGGGATTCGAAAATTTTATAATTCAAGGTGATGAAACAACAGGCTAAAATTGAAAAAACTGGACTAATGGAAAATATTAATCAGGATTATCTATTACGAGGCGAGCAGACCCGGCGAGAATTGATTGACGCCGCCTGTGATCTGTTCATTTTAAATGGTTTTCATGCTACTACTACACGGCAGATCACCGAAAAACTGGGGCTGGTGGCAGGAGCTCTGTATAATCATTTTGAAAGTAAGACCGCCTTGTTCGAGGCAGTACTGGATACCTACCATCCCTGGCTACGTATCCCTGAGGTGTTGAGGAATGCTAACGGGGGAACGGTTGAAGAATACATTAGGGATGCTTCTGAAAAATTATTAAAAGAATGGGATAAAAGACCCGAATTGATCCGATTGCATCTCATTGAAGTACTTGAATTCAATGGACAGCATATCCCATCTTTATTTGAAAAAACTTTTACAAAAGTGTCAAAAACCATCGAGGAAGTACGGGCGAAAGATGAAAAATTAAAAGATGTGAATGTTCCTCTTTTATATAGAGCTGTCCTGGGTTTATTCTTCGGATACCTTATGTCTGATAAGGCGATTGTAAATAAAGAGAACCAACTCAAAGAGAATAGTTTTATTGAGGGTGGTTTCGATTATTTCGCTGATACCTACCTATATGGTTTGTTTAATCAGAATATAAACCAGTCAAAAAACAAAGAAACAAAGTAAACAAATTCAGTTTGATATGGCTCACGATTATTTTTGATTACGATCGTAGATCTTTTCTACAATATTAATAAGATTCTTGGCAATATGCATTTCGGAAACGGCGGTCATTACGGTGTCCTGCGCATGGGTCAATAGCAAAGAAAATTCTAGCGATTCTCCATCTGATTCTGCGCGAATGATCTTTGATTGTTCACGGTGCGCAAATAAAGCTTCTTCTTTTGCCTGCTCGATCTTTTTTCTGGCTGCCTCGAAATGGAATTCACTGAGTTCTTTGTATGCCTCGGATATAAACTTGCGCGCATTGCCCGCATGCAGAATGGTCATGGTAGCGAATTGGATTGATCTCGATTCCTCACACATCTTTTTTCCTCTGTGAAAATAAATGAATCACGTTTATTTGTATTCTCAACCGCATATTACCCGAGTAGTATTAGTGAACGACCGCTCATTGATATTATATCAGAATAAGAACCTTATTGTTTGATAATGAATGCGATTGTAAAAACATTCTATAATCAATTGAATGAAAGGTGCATATGAAGAATAGAACAGTGTTTCGCAACCTGGTGATCTATGAGATCTATGTGCGCAATCACAGCCAGGGCGGTGATTTTCAAGGAGTGATCGATGACCTGCCGCGCATCAAAGCACTGGGCGTGGATTATATCTGGCTGATGCCCATCCACCCTATCGGCAAGGTCAACCGCAAAGGATCTCTGGGCAGCTCCTATGCCATAGCGGATTACACCACCGTCAATCCGGATTACGGCACGGAGCAGGATTTCAAGCGTCTGGTCGATACAGCGCATGATCTGGGGTTGAAGGTCATGATCGATGTGGTTTACAACCACACCTCCCCTGATTCATTACTGGCACGGGAACATAAAGAATGGTTTCGCCTGGATGCACAGGGTAACCCCACCACTTCCGTACCGGATTGGTCCGACATTGTCGAACTGGATCATTCCCATCCCGAACTGCATGATTACCTGGTGAAGGCCATTCAAAAATGGTCTACCCTGGAGGTGGATGGCTACCGCTGTGATGTGGCATCCCTGGTGCCGTTGGAGTTCTGGGATAAAGCACATGCCGCTGCCGCTGCTATCAATCCGGATACCATCTGGCTGGCGGAGTCCGTCCATCCGGATTGGGTGGCGGAACGACGCCGTAACGGGCTGTTTGCCCTCTCCGATAGCGAACTCTATCGTGTGTTCGATATCACTTATGATTATGATATCTTTCGTGCCTGGGAGCGGGCGGTCAAGGGTGACCTGGATACCCGTTATTATCTGGACTTGCTGTACCTGCAAAATGCCATCTACCCGGTGGATTATGTCAAGCTGCGCTATGTCGAAAACCATGACACCGATCGTGTGGTGGAACTGGCTGCTACCCGGCAGCAGGCGTTGGCTTGGATCGCCTTCCAGGCTTTCAATAAAGGTGCCTGGTTGATCTATGCCGGGGAAGAGGCTGCCTCACCGCGCAAGCCGGATCAGTTCAACAAAGACGTGATTCCCTGGAAAAACTACGAATTGACCGAATTTATTCAAAAACTGGCAACGTTGAAAAAGGATCCCGCCCAAAAAGAGGGTAATTTGTACTGGTTGACCTCCGAACCGGTAATCCAGGCAGTCTGGTTTATAGAAGCAACCAGCCTGTGTGCTGTTTTCAATACCGCCGGGGAAAAAGGAGAAATCCTCACCGCTTTTCCTGATGGTACCTATCAAGATTTGTTAAGCGGCAAGGATTTCAATATTGTAGATCATAAGTTGCAGATTCCCGCTACTGTTTGTATCTTTCACTGCCAGCTCAAAGAGCTCCCTCCAGAGCGGGAAATGCTGCTGGTATAACTTCTCTCTCTTTCCTCTTTACTCCTGAACCTGGAACATGGGGATCAACGCGAAGTCTTCCAGGCTCAATTCTGACTGCGCCTTGTCAGTGGGAGTGAAGTCGCTCAAGATGGCTGCCTGATCGGGTGGGCTATCCTGCTCCCACACCAGATCTATCACGCGGGTAGGATTGGTCCCGGCTGGTGCACCGCCAAACTTCCACTGTGTTGCGCTTTGATCGACATCTCGTACGCGCCATACACCGGTAGAGGGGTAACCGTCCTGACTCAGTACCATAGCCGCATATGCCCAGTTCTCCGGCGCGGAATCTCCAAATATCTCGCGTGGCACGCGCAAGGTGATAGTATTGGTAGCAGGATCTACCAATATCCTGATCTCGGTATTGGCGCTCAGCGCTTCGTCGCTCTCCGGAGCGGGCACCAATACTTCAGGATACCAGCCTTCACCCCACACAGCCACATCCCAACCGTAACCTTCCTGCAACCCCAGGTTCCTGCCGGGCAGCAGCAGACGCGAGCCTGTACCGGCACCCGGATCGGTGTCCACATATACATCCATGGTTTGCAGGGAAAGATCGATGGAAGAACCCCAGGGATTGGTGATGGGACCAAAGAAACTGAATGCAAACATCACATATTTGTCATTGTACGAAACCTGGAAGGTATCGATGTCGAACACCTGCGGTTCAAAGACCGTATCGGTGGGGTAGGTGTAGCTACCCGGTCCGTAGTCATCCCCTTGTGGATCCTGCACTGCGATGGCACTGGTATAAGCGCCGATCTGCAGCAGTGTGATCTCCGCCGGACCATCCACAGGGAAACTATCCAGGCTGCTGGGATCCACGGCTTTGATCAGGAGAGAATCCCCGCTTTCCAATTCCCCCAATTGGTCAAAGGGGATAGCGATCTCAATGGTGCTGCCCTGGCGGGCTACGGTCCAGTCGATGTCGGTTGCTTTCCAGGCTTCATTTTCTACGATATAGCTGCTGGTCCCTTGCGGGGTGAAACGGAGCAGATGGGAAGCGGCAATACCGATCTGATCGCTGCCACGCTCGTTTTGTATGAACGGGTAGTATTCCGCAGCCCCAGGTATTCGCAAGTACAGATCACCACCGTTTTTCAAAGCGTCCGTGTTGCGTGTATCCATTCGCAGATACAGGTTGTTGGCGTCCATGCTGATCGCCATGCTCTGCAGTGAGGCATTTTCATCCGGATGACTGTAATAGGCTGCTGCTGACCATTCTTCCTCCGTCGCGTTGCCATCCACTGTTACCGTGGAGGGAGCTGTCAGGTACTGATTCGGGGTCACCGCTTGGGGTGGGATGATGGGTACACTCAAGAATGCCGGTACTTCATCTCCCAATGATTCATACACTTTCATCAAGAGCTGGCGGAATCCCAGATCGAAATAAGTGTCCTGCCCGGAATCCTGGTCGGCGCCGTACCACCAGAACCAGTCTGAACCTTCTGCCAGATACATATAATCCTGTGCCAGGGCAATGGCATCGGTTGATGCTTCACGTTTATGCGTAATATCATACTTTGCCAGATGGTCTCGTACCTTGCCCAGATAGTCCCAGGCTTGGTTTTCTTCATCCTCCCCGATCCAGGTGTCGTAATTCTGGCTGAACCAGGCGCCCGGGAAGAGATTATCCAGTTTCTGCTGTTCAGGGAACAGCGCCAGATACTCGCTGGGGGTGACGGTTTTGATGGTCTCGCTTTCCGATAGCATGCGATACAGGGCATTCAGGAATTCTTTGCCATCATTGGGATAGTATTCCCAGGCATTTTCGCCATCCAGGATAATGCTGACAATATGTGGACCGCTGGCGTTTTCTTTTACCAATTCCTGGCGGATATTCTCGAGACGCTGCATCAGGTCTGCGGCTGCTTCTTCCCCGGGAGTCTGGGAATAGGTGAAGCCCAGTTTATCTGATAGAGTCCAATCCCGGAAGAAGATTGCCACCGGATCGCCTGTCGTACCCTGAACGTAATAGGGACGGTAGAGGACATCGGCTTCCTGCACGGTCTCTTCCCCGTTGCGGGTGAAGTTTGCCATACCGAGAGAAGCTGCCAGCACCGGTTCTCCGGTCGCCATCCACCGGTAGCCGGCGGTAGCGATCAAGGGAACCACCTCTTCCGCCACCGCTCC
>JAAZOK010000014.1 GCA_012797815.1 Chloroflexota bacterium
AAGGGAGTAAGATCGCAGGTAGACTACCTGCTTGATAGGCGGCGTGTGTAAGCGCAGTAATGTGTTAAGCTAAGCCGTACTAATGATCGAGGGCTTCATTGCGTGGTGCGGAGTACTCGGTACTCTTTTGTAATCATTCTACATACTATTCAAGGTTCACTTAAGTCTCTTGGTGATTGGAGCGACGGTGGTACACCCGGTAACATACCGAACCCGGCAGTTAAGGCCGTCAGCGCCGATGGTACTTGGGGGGCAGCCCCCTGGGAGAGTAGGTCGTTGCCAAGAGACTTTTTTTGTTTAATATGCTCCTTTTCAATTAAAATAGAAGCATTATGAATATCTCCCCCCAAGATTATTACCGTGAACCAGGTTGCTTAACTGTTCCGGATAAATTCATCTTCTTAAAACAATATTTACCGGATGACATTCCCTCTTTATGTAAATTGATCCATAACATTGCGATCCATATCTTCTGGGCAGAAAGGATGGGATGCCCTTTGGATGGAATCCGTCAATCTGATGTACAGTTACGATCTTTTAAAAGAAAGATGGAGCGCTTGTTTGAACTCGATGACACGGCGCTCAATATAAGACGTGATAATGGAAAGAAGTTGGTGGTGAACTGCCGTGATATTTCTCTGCTCATGACCACTTTTCTGCGGATGAAAGGGATTCCTGCCCGATGCCGTTGTGGTTTTGCTACTTATTTTATTCCTCAAAAGTATGAAGATCACTGGATTTGTGAATACTGGGATATAGAAAAACAACAATGGAAAATGGTAGATGCGCAAATGGATGAATACCAGATGGAAGCACTAAAGATAAATTTCGATGTACATGATGTTCCACTCGGGAAATTCATCCCGGCAGGACGTGCCTGGCAGTTGATCAGACAAAACAAAGTTGATCCACAAAAGTTTGGAATTTTTAAGTACAAGGGGGAGATGTTTATTGTAGGAAATATGCAGCGCGATCTACTGGCTTTGAATTCCATTGAATTGTTGCCATGGGATTTGTGGGGATATCTGAACAAGCGCTATATCCAATTAACCCAACCCGACCTCAAATTACTGGATGAAATGGCTGTCATAACCCAATTGGGAGATAGCGCTTTTCCAATGGTGCGCAGTATGGTTGAGAATAACCCGGTACTTCGTCCAAAACAAACATGGCTCACTTAATATCAAAGCATCAACACATCATTGTCACTTAAAAGGATCGTTCATTAATGAAACAACATTTATCTGTCACAAAGCTTATTTCATTGAATTCATACTGGTTTGGGCTTTCATTTCTCTGGAACTCATTGCATCCGATCATCCTGCCTGCTATTTTGCTCTCTTATGTGCCTGCCGCCAATAAAAATACCTATTTAGGGCTGCTCTCTTTTCTGGGTTTGATCCTGGCTATGGTGGTACAACCGCTATCCGGCTCCATCAGCGATCGATCTACATCGCGGTGGGGACGCCGGGTGCCCTTCATTGCGATAGGAACCCTCTCGGATATGGTGATCATTTTATTCGTGACGTTTACCCATACCCTGTTAGGGATCTTTATGGGTTATATTGCTCTTCAAATCTCATCTAATATTGCTCATGGACCGATGCAAGCCATTATCCCGGACATGGTTTCTGAAAAACAACAAGGATTGGCAAGTGGGATTAAAAATTTCATGGATGTTGCTGGGGTGATCGCGGCATCCTTGCTGGCAGGATCTCTGATCACTCCAACCGGAACGGGATCTGACAGGATCTTTGTTGTGATTATGGTGATACTTGGAATCACTGCTCTGATCACTATTTTAGCGGCTGCCAACAGGAATGATGAAAATAAAGCTTTGAAGCTGCCCTCGAATATAAAAATAAAAGAGTTGTTCAAGATCGATAAGCAAGCGCACCCTGTTTTTGTGAATTTGATCCAAACACGCTTTATATTCTTGTTGGGAGTGTATGGAATTCAAACCTTTGCTCAATACTACATTGGGGATGTCCTGCAGGTAGAGAATGCGGTAAAAACAACCGGGAGTGTTATGGCTGTTATCGCAGGCGCACTGGTTGTAAGTGTGTTGATCGCCGGATGGCTGATAGAAAGAACTGGACCCAGAAAGTTGATGAATACGGCGATGATGCTCACTGCGCTGGGTAGTATGGTGCTTTTCTTTATCCAGGAAATTGGCACGTTTACCATTGTGGCTGGTTTCATCGGTGCAGGGATGGGTTTATACCTTACTTCTAACTGGACGGTGGCGGTGAAGTTAGCACCGACGGAACAAGCCGGAAAATTTATGGGACTGACCAATCTTGCCACTGCTGGTGCCAGCGCGGTGGGTAAATTGGAGGGTCCCTTCATTGATTTAGCAAATCGATGGGAAGCGGGAGCTTTTTGGGGGTATCGTTTGATGTTCTTGTTCAGTGTCCTCTGTTCACTGGTAAGCTTTTATCTTTACAATCATTCATTGAAAAAACATGATCACAGTTCAGGCTGATAGAATTGACAAGCCTGTTACTTCTATGTATAATCAGTGCGCTGCAGGATAGATTTAGCCGCGGTAATTATCTCATGAGGAGGAGGCATTTTATAGAAAGCTTCCAGTAGTTGAAACACTCTGTGAATGATAACTCGGCTGTGCATTATTCTATCAGGCGAGTTTTTTTATTCTTTTTACCCTCTTATGGAGGGAGGTGAGAATTTTGACAAAGGTAGTGTTGCGACCCAATGAATCGCAGGATCAATTACTCCGTCGCTTTAGGAAAAAAATCATTAAGAGCGGCGTATTAAGCACTATTCGAAAGAAACGTTGGTTTTCATCAAAAAGCGAAACGCGTCGTGCAGAAAAGAAAAAAGCAGTTCGTCGTATGAAACGACATCAGATGACCCATTAAATTCCATGAGTCAACGGACTGCAGGAAGGAGTTTTTAATGGGGAAGGAAGAGAAGATTCAAGTTGATGGCACGGTGATCGAGGCTCTGCCCGCGACACAATTCCGCGTTCGACTTGATAACGGTCACGAAGTTCTCGCTTATTTGTCCGGGAAAATGCGCCGTTATTACATTCGCATTCTACTGGGTGATCATGTAAAAGTTGAGATGTCTCCTTATGATCTGACACGTGGTCGGATCGTTTATCGGCAGAAAAAGGGTTATCAACCATCCGAAAATAAAGAATGAACAAATCCCCCCATTTTGGGGGGATTTGTTTCGTATCGGAAATCATTGTCAAACAAACTCAACGCTTTCATATAGTTAGCGCGCTCAAAAGTAACGAGCTCGTTTTTCTTTCATTGATAAATAGCTTATGGTACACTGTTAGAAATTTCAGATTCTGTAGAGCTATTTATGGATAAAATGTATGAGCAAAAGATCAAATTTGTTGTAAAAGAGTTGGCAGGTGATCTTTTGTTGCTTGATAAAGGGGATAAAATAAAACCCATCTCACATTTTCAAGAAAAATATAAAGTTGCAAGGGGAACTATACAAAACGCATATGCATTTTTGAAAGAAAATGGTGCAGTGGATTTTGATGGAAAAGGACGAACGGGTTTATTTATTAAAGAGATCAATTATTCAAAACTTCAAAGTTACTGCATGACGGGAAGCCTTATGGGCGTGATGCCGATGTCGAATACCATAACCAGCCAGGGACTCGCCACTGCGCTTTATAAAGCACTGAACAATATTGATTGTGATCTTGTATATATGAGAGGGGGTAAAAAAAGAATTCGGATGGTGATGGATTCGAAATGTCATTTTGCTGTCTGTTCCCTTAACACTGCTCAAATTGCGATGACAGAAGGATGCGATGCCAAAATCCTTTATAATTTTGGACCGAATAGCTTTTTACCCAGGCACATTATAATCTTTAAGGATTCATCCCAAAATACGATTCAGCCGGGAATGAGGGTGGCTTATGACCCCACGTCCGTTGACCATTGCAATATCATGGATGTCCTGCTTAAGGATATTGAGGGTGTTCAACGTGTAACGATCAAGGCATATCAGACAATGCGAGCATTAAGAGATGGGGTTATTGATGCGGCTTTGTGGAATATCGACGAAGCGCTTGAAGATAAAAATAGCCATTTGCACTATGTTTTTGTAGATTGCATGGATACGGAAAAGTTTACAACAGCAGTGCTCATCGTCAAATATGGTGATATTGCAATCGAGAAAATTCTTTTGAATTATATCAATCCAGAACAAATTAAAAAAATTCAAAAATCTGTGATCCGGGGTGAAATATACGCTGATTTCTAACTATGGTCGGTTGCCCTTGCATTGAAATGATACCGGGATAGCTTCAATATCCCGGTATTTTTTATTCGTCGAAAGCATATTTTTATCAAGCCCGTGTTTTGTGTGTATAAAAAAATGTATATAGTACAATAAAATGTACGAAAATATTAGGTGAATTTGTCCCGAAAACCGGAAAAAAGCCCTCAAAAGCCCCTAAATAACGCGAAAAGAGGGTTGTATACGGCAAATATGTATGATAAAATGCAAAGCAATACAAAAAAGAGAAATAATAGTGTACAAAATATTGTACGAATCGTGAGAAAGGAATACGAAAGTAGATTTATCATTCAAAAGAAAGGAGGTGCAAATGATCAAACTTTTAAGGGTCGATAGTAGGCTTCTGCATGGACAAATTGCAGTATCTTGGGTCAATTATGTTGGAACTGACTGTATTCTGGTCGCAGGTGACAACATTGACCCAATGGTTACCACAACAATGAAGTTGAGTAAGCCTGCAGGTGTGAAGCTTGTAATAAAGACCATCAATGACTCCATTGCTGCAATTAATGAAGGTAAGACAGATCCGTATAGATTGTTCATTCTGGTGGAGAATGTAACGGATGCATATCGTCTTGCAAAAGCTTGCCCTGCGATTAAATCAATAAACGTGGGTCGGACCAAAAAATATGATGGTATGGAATCACTTAACAATGAGACTCATGTAACCTTTGAGCAAAAGAAAATGCTTAAAGAACTCCTTGAAAGTGGATATAACATTGTGCTGCAAATGATACCAACTTCAAAAGCCATACCGCTCAAACAAGTCTTGTAAGAAAAATATGGCTTTCCATCATTGTGCACAATAATCTGTAATGAGAATCTACTTTACCGTAGGAAAACCCTGTATCACGATGGGAGTGGTTATTTTTAGCTAAAAAACTATATAGGAGGTTGATTATGACTGTGTTACAACAAGCATTTTTGCTTGGCCTTTTAGGCGCGTATTGTTGGTTGGACTGGTGTGTTGGTTTTCTTTATTGCAACAGACCAATTGTCCTTTGTCCTCTTGTGGGACTTATTATGGGTGACCTTCAAACAGGTCTTTTGCTAGGAGCTGTTCTCGAAACCTATTTTCTTGGAACTGTTGTCATCGGTGGGTATCAGGCTCCAGATGCCGGAGTTAGTAGTATCCTCGCGGCGGCTTTTGCGATCCATTCTGGTATGGATACCGATGCGGCTTTGCTCTTGGCCGTTCCGATTGCTGTCATAATGACATCGCTCCAAAATGTGCTTTGGGCTGGGTTTTCTTTCACTTCCAAAATTGCCGATAGATATGCTGAGAAAGGTAGTTCACGTGGCGTATATGGAATTATGTTCCTCGAGATGTTCCTCAATACCCTGCTTAAATTCCTTGTTGTGTTCTTTGCCTGGCTGTATGGGAATGCTGCGGTCGAGGCGTTCATAGCCAAAATTCCCCCTGTAATTCTTAACGGTATGACTGTATCGGGTGGCGTGTTACCTGCAATCGGGCTTGCGATTCTTGTTTCTATGATTATGAACAAAAAGAATGCGCCTTATTTCTTTCTCGGTTTTGCCGCGGTTGGTTATTTCGGAATTTCTACAATCGGCGTGGCAGTTTTGAGCATCATCCTGATCCTGTTGAAATTTGACTTCGGCGAGATGATAAGAAAATTCAAAAACACAAATCTTGAAGTGGCGGAGGTAAGTGATGATGACTTCTAGTGATGTAATGGTTAAAAAAATCAAAAGTGACGTTTCAGAAGAACAGATCATAACCCACAAGGATATTACCAAACTGAATTGGCGCTCTTTGATGGGTGCTTGTTCCTGTAACTATGAGAGGCTTACGCATAAACCGTTTTGTTTCATGGTGGGTCCATGCCTAAAAAAGATCTATAAAGATGACACGAAAGCGTATTCTGAGGCGCTTCAACGCCACCTTGTATGGTATAACACAACCCCCCAGGTTTACAGCTGGTTTGCTGGCCTTATGGTAGCTCTTGAAGAAAAGAATAAAAAAGATCCTGATTTCGATCCAGCAACGATCAACGCGGTGAAATCATCACTTATGGGCCCGATGTCGGGAATTTTCGATTCCATCTTCATCAGCACTATTCGTGTGATTGGAGCAAGTATTGCCATTGCACTTGCTTCGCAAGGGAACATCATAGCTCCATTTATCTATTTTCTCGTTTATAACATTCCTAACATGATTTGCCGTTTTTATGGTGGACACTTGGGATACAAGATGGGTACCAATCTGTTGGATAAACTGCAGCAATCTGGCCTAATGAACGCCATTCTTGAAGCTGCATCTGTTATGGGACTCATGGTTGTGGGATCGATGTGTTTTTCTTATATCTCGGTCAATCTCGCGCTAACCTGGGGACCGGCTGGCTATGAAACGACATTGATGAGTGTTCTTAATGGCATCTTTCCAGGCATTCTGAATATTGGTGCAGTGTTTCTTTTCTACTGGTTATACAAGAAGAAAGTGAACACATTGGTTTTGATATTCGGAACAATAATAGTTTGTTGTGCTTTAGTGGCACTTGGAATAATGTAAAACTGGTGCCGCGAATTTTCAGAAGTGCCTCTTGTTTTTACCAAGGGGCACTTCATTGATGGCAGAAAGGAAGATACATGAAAGGTGATTTGTAAGATGAAAAAATTCTTTTGGTTGTGTGGTGGTTATCCTTCACTTGAAGCAAGCGATGAAATCATTGATGCTTACATGGATGGGGGGTGTGATGGAATAGAGTGGACTATTCCACCTCAAGATCCCTATAAAGATCAGAGCCACTTGAAAGAACGCATTTTAAAGGCCAGAGAAAACTGTCCGGATTGTAAAAAACATCTGGAGCGGATGGCAAATTTTAAGAGGAAATATTCAGAGGCTGAAGTCTTTCCGGCTATTTATGAAGAATCCGTAAATGAGATTGGAATTGAATACCTGAAGCATTTTTGTAAAGAGAACAAGATTGATACTCTGTTTCTCATTGGGGATTTTGAAGATGAGAAATTGCGTGAAATAAAAAATTCTGGCTTGAAAGTGGCTACCTCTGTAACTTATTATTTCACAGGAGAGGAAATTAAACGAGTATTACAGAATAATGGTTTCATTTATATGCAAGCGTTTCCCTATGAAGCGGAAATCAAAGCAGGTTTTACAACGGATCGTTTGCAAGAGTGTATTAATTCCCTCCATACTATGGGCATTCAGCGACCGATCTATTGCGCGAAGGGAATAAAAAAGCCTGCGGATATAGCCCTCATATCCCAATCGAAGGCAGACGGATACATTCTAGGCAGTAGCTTAATGGATTATTACGGTAATCTAAAAGAACTGACGAACATTGTAAGTAGATTTCAAAAATAAAATATATTTTTTAGAGTGTACAAATGAAAGTTAATAGTGTAAATGGTCCTATTGATACAAAAGATATTGGAAGAACCTTAATTCACGAACATCTCGCTTCTGTGGATCTGTCAATGATAAATGCATTTTCTGATTGGTTCAGTGAAGAAGAAATGTATTCGAAATTTTGTGAAAGGGTTGAGCGCATAAAAAAATACGGCGTTAAAACAATTGTCGATCAGACTCCGATCAACCTTGGAAGAAATATTTATTGGCTTCACAAGGCATCAGAAAGAGCCGATATACAGATACTTTGTGCAACAGGTCTATATCATATGGAAGATCCCTTTATAACGCGAGAGGTCGATGCGGAGTATATGGCAGAATTCTTTATCCGGGATATCACCGAGGGAATTCAGGGAACATCTTTCAAAGCCGCTTTGATCAAGTGTGCGACAGATAAACAACGTGGTGAAAGCGAAGTGAATAAGATCATGATACGTGCAGCAGCGATTGCTTCAGCGGAAACCGGCGCTCCGATTGCGACCCATACCAACAGTAAATTACACCAGGGTCTTTATCAACAGAAGATATTCTTTGAAAACGGTGTTCAACCCCACCAGATACTGATCGGTCACAGCTTTGATTGCCTTGAAAGAGACTACCTCACTGCTTTGCTTGATAACGGTACATATGTAGGATGTGATCAGATTGGAATAATACATCGAGCAAAGACTGAAGATCTGGCTGAGTGTGTTGCAGATCTTATCAATATGGGAAAAGGATATGAAAGACAGATTGTTCTATCCCACGATGGAGTTGTGGTCAATGATTATGCTTATTCTTTCACAAGATGGAGAAGAGACGAAACGAAAAACACTTCCATTGGGAGTTATGATGAGGTGTTTGATGTCATGATTCCTGAGCTAAAGAAACGTGGGATCACTCAAGAGTTGATCGACGTGATGATGGTGGATAATCCAAGGCGCTATTTTGAAGGCAAGGAAATATGAGGTTTTTTCAATGAGCAATAGATTTAGAAATGTGTTTGCGAACGATCCGCTAATCGGAATGGTACATCTATTACCTCTACCGGGATCACCAGGTTATGGCGGGAGCATCAAGGAGATCCTACATGCTGCTTTTGACGATATGCAAGCCCTTGTTGAGGGTGGCGTGGACGCGTTTATTGTGGAAAACTTCGGAGATGTTCCGTACAGTGGTAGCATCAGTCGAGAAACTTTTGCTGCAATGACCTCGGTGTGTGCGTTGCTTAAAAAAGAATGTCATATACCGCTTGGTGTAAATGTGCAGTTCAGTGATGTGGATTGTGAATGGGCTCTTGCGCTGGCAACGGATGCTGATTTTATCCGTGTTGAGACATTGGTTGAGAATCGCATCGGGATACATGGAATCTCTTATGCTTGCGCTCCACATCTAATGAGGCTAAAAGCAAATTATCCTGCTAAAGCCATGATCTTTGCTGATATAAATGTGAAACATACTTTTCCTCTTGTCGCTCAGCCTATTGATTTTTCTGTCCATGAGGCAATTGAAACAGGTGCCGATGCTCTTATAGTGACCGGTTTGTTGACGGGTCAAAACCCGACCATGGATGACGTAAAAAATATTAAAAAACTGGCGCGGAATACTCCCGTGATTATTGGAAGTGGAATTACTTCCGACAATGCTGTTGACTATCTGGATGTGTCTGACGGAGTTATTGTAGGTAGCTCGTTAAAATTTAATGGAAATGTGAATAACCGTGTCGATCGCAAGCGAGTGCGCGCTTTAGTTGATAGGATTCGGGGAAAGGACCTTGAATGAGTAATGGGAAATTGACGGTCATCAATATTGCCGCCCTTGTGCTTGCGATCTTTACATTTAGAAAAGGAAACAATCTGTTATTTGTAATCAGTATGGTAGTGGCGAGCCTTACTTTTTTGTTCATAATTGCATCCAAAGTGGGATTTATCCTTTTTCAGAGCGAGGAGGGAGTTATCTTTGTGTGCAGGAAAACCAAGAACTATCATATTCATGAGAACTGTGATGCAATCGGAAAAGAGAAAGTGATGCGCTTACCAGCTTCTTATGCTGCTCGGAACCACCTTGTCTTGTGCGAACAGTGCAAAAACTCAATGAAAGTGGAGGAAGTGGAACATGGAAGGCATTATTCTGATCAGCCACGGTAAATTGGCTGAAGGGATGTATGATACCATCGGACAGTTTTTCAGTGCAGCAGAACAGATTACCTGCTTGACGTTGGGTATGGAAGAGAATTCCGATGATTTTGAACGAAAGCTTAAAAATGCAATAACAAAAGTAGATACAGGTGATGGTGTTATTCTTGCCGCGGATATTTTGGGCGGCACCCCGTGCAATAAAGCTATAGCTGTTGCCGGTGAAAAAGTAAGAGTTTTGGCTGGGATCAACCTTGGATGTATCCTGGAGATTCTTTCTGTTCGAAACGAAGGTCGTGTGGATTTGAATAAAATTGCAGAACTTGGACGAGCAGCCATGCTGGTAATCGACGGTATGCCTTTTGAGCAGGAAGATGAAGATTTTTAGATCGCATAAAAGCGGTTATATTGCAATGAATTTTCTTTATTCCAAGCATAAGGAGAAAATAATATGACGAATATTGTCGAATGGGGAAAATTGACTTGGCTGGAAGCAGAGCAGGCGGTGAAAATGATGCCGGCTTGTATTCTTCCATTTGGAGCGATTGAAGCACACGGACCGCATCTTACACTGGATACGGATAATGGTATTGTTGAAGAAAAGTGCCGGCGTATCTGTGAGGCTACGGGAATTATTAAAATGCCATTGATGCCCTTCGGGGTTGTCTTTTCGCTGTATGGATATCCAGGTTCATTGACCATTTCGCACGATACCATGTGTATTCTTATCAAAGAACTCATCAGTAGCCTTCGTGAAAAAGGGTTCAAAATTATTTTTGTGCATAGCCACCATGGAGGAAATTCAGGAATGGTAAAACAGGCAGTACGCGAAAGTAGTGTGGAATACCCTGATATGAAACTGGTGATTTTAAGCGAGCTTTCTGCCCTCCGTAAAGCACAGGATGAGTATTGCACCTCGCCTCATGAAGATCCTACACGTGCTCATGCCGATGAGCTTGAAACAAGCCAGGCGCTCGAATGCTGCCCGGAGAGAGTATTCATGGATCGTGCGGTCACGGATTATCCTGAATTCCCACTTGATTTCAGCTGCTCACCCTACCGTTGGATTGAATTTTCAAAATATGGCGTGATGGGTGATGCGTGTGCCGGAACGAAAGAAAAGGGAGAAGCCTTCCTAAAGGCTGAATTAACGCCGATGATTGAAAAAGTGAAATATGTTTTGGCGAATAATTTAAATGGTTATAAATAACTTATGTTCCGAGAAGGATTTTCAGGTGTTTGGAAGAGAATTCGTAGCTAATGAATGCCCATTTTCACTTGAAACAACTTATAACATGACGATAGAAGGAGCTGTCGAAGACAGCTCCTTCTATCGTTTTCGTTGTTTATCTATGTGAACTGAGAGTAGCGGATAAACCTGCATTATTAGTATCGGAAATCGTTGTCAAACAAACTCAACGCTTTCATATAGTTAGCGCGCTCAAAAGCAGCAGGCTCAACTACATTTCTTTGACTCATACTGCCTTGCATTTGCGTAATAGCCTCGTATTCGTGGATCTGCATCCAGGTGGTTAGTTCTTCCAGCATGCTACTGGCGCGCTGGATACCGCTTCCCACCAGTTCTGAAGCAGTCATGGCAACATTTGCGCCAGCCATGATGGATTTAACGATGTCTATCCCGTTATGAACTCCACCGCTGATGGCAATATCGGCATTCAGCAGACCGTATAGAATGGCTGTCCATCGCAGCGGCAGGCGTAGATCTTTGGAAGTGCTTAGATCGAGGGTGGGTACTACCTCCATGTTCTCAACATCCAGATCTGGTTGGTAAAAGCGATTGAAAAGGACCAATCCCTTTGCCCCATTTTCTGCCAGGGTCTTTCCCAGGTTGGGTAAACTGGTAATAAAAGGATTCATTTTCACTGCCATGGGAATATCAATGGAGTCGGCGATCATCTTCACCAGATCGATATACATATCTTCCAAAACAGTGCTGTCAACATGTGAGCTTGTTGACAGGTAATAGATGTTCAACTCCAATGCGTCGGCGCCCGCCTCCTCGATCAATTTAGCATACTTGGTCCATCCGGTGGGCGAGATGCCGTTCAAACTTCCAATGACTGGTATCTCAACCGACTGTTTTGCCTTTTGAATGTGCTCGAGATATTTATCGGGTTCAAGGTTGAATGATTGCATTTCGGGAAAATAGGTCAGTGCTTCAGCATGTGCCTCGGTCCCACGTTCGAGATAGTAGTTTAACGAAAGACTCTCCTGATTGATTTGTTCCTCGAATAGAGAATACATGACTACTGCGCTTACGCCGGCGTCTTCAAGCTTCTTTATATTGCTGACCTTTTTCGAGATAACCGACGCGGAAGCGACTAATGGGTTTTTCAACTTCAAACCAAGATAGGTGGTGTTTAAATCGATCATAGTAAAACCTCCATAATGAAAAAGAGCGTATGCATGCGCATACGCTCTTTATTTTTACTCAGCGGTTGGCTGACTGTAATCCATGGCTGCCATCTGGCTGTAGAATTGCCATCTTGACAGCGCGTCTTTTTCAGCGTGCTTCATCAACTCTTCTGCACGTTCTTCATTGCTTTGAACCAGCATCTTATAGCGAGTTTCATTATAAGCAAATTCTTTAACCGGAATGGAAGGCTCTTTGTAATCCAGTTTGAGAGGATTCTTCCCTTCGTCTTTCAGTGTTGGGTTATAACGGTAAATTGGCCAAACACCGGCATTGACGGCTAATTTCTGCTGATTCATACCATAGCGCATGTTATACCCGTGGTTGATGCAGTGCGAATATGCAATGATCAATGAAGGACCGTTATAGGCATCAGCTTCGCGGAACGCGCGCAGGGTTTGCAGATCGCTGTATCCCATGGCTACTTGAGCCACATAGATATACCCGTAGGTCATGGCGATCATCCCCAGGTCTTTGCGCGGCAGGTCTTTTCCATTGGCGGCAAATTTGGCTACGGCTGCTCTGGGAGTGGCTTTTGATGATTGTCCACCGGTATTGGAATACACGCCGGTGTCCAGCACCAGCACATTGACGTTGCGTCCTGAAGCCAAAACGTGATCCAACCCACCGTAACCGATGTCGTAAGCCCAGCCATCGCCACCGACGATCCAGACGCTCTTTTTCACCAGCACATCTGCCAGGCTTAAGAGTTGCCGGGCATCTTGAGATTTATCATTCGCCAATTTTGTTTTGAGCGTTTCTATGCGAGCGCGCTGATCTTCGATACCTTTTTCGCTACTTTGGTCGGCTGTGAGTATCTCATCTACCAGAGTTCCACCGATCTTGTCGGATAATTTCTTGACCAATTCTTTGGCGAATTCATGCTGTTTATCTACGGTCAGGCGCATGCCTAAACCAAATTCGGCATTGTCTTCAAATAGCGAGTTTGACCAGGCGGGACCGCGTCCTTCTTTGTTGAATGTCCACGGTGTGGTGGGTAAGTTCCCACCGTAAATGGAAGAACAACCGGTTGCATTGGCGATAATGGCGCGGTCACCGAATAACTGGGACATCAATTTCAAATAGGGGGTTTCGCCACAACCAGCGCAGGCACCGGAGAACTCGAACAGGGGGTGTAATAATTGTGAATTCTTCACCGAATCGGGTTCGAAGGTGGTTCGATCGGGATCGGGTAAATCAAGGAAGAATTCGAAGTTCTCACTTTCCTGTTCTCGTAGTGGCGGTTGAGGAGCCAGATTAATTGCCTTACGGCTGGCATCGGTTTTATCCTTTGCCGGGCAGTATTCCACGCATACACCACAGCCGGTGCAGTCTTCTGGAGCAACCTGAACCGTATATTTGGCGCCGGGAAATTCTTTAAACTTCGCATCCAATGATTTGAAGGTTGCAGGTGCGTTTTTGAGCAAATCGCCATCATAGACTTTGACGCGGATGGCGGCGTGCGGGCAATTGAAGGCACACTTACCACACTGGATACATAGGTCTGGTTCCCAAACCGGAATCTCGAGAGCAATATTGCGTTTTTCCCATTGGGTGGTACCGCTGGGATAGGTGCCGTCATTTGGTAATTGGCTAACAGGAATGGAGTCGCCATCCTTTGAAATCATCTTGCCCAGGACGTTCTTTACAAAGTCGGGAGCGGCAGCGGGAACCGGTTTAGCCATTTTGATTTTTCCGTCTGCCTGTGCCGGAACCTTGATCTCGAACAGATTCTCAAGGCTGGAATCGACGGCAGCAAAGTTCTGGTTGATAACTGCTTCACCGCGTTTCCCATAGGTTTTCTTGATATATTTTTTGATCTCAGCAATGGCTTCGTCTTTCGGCAAAATACCGCTGATCGCGAAGAAACAGGTTTGCATGATGGTATTGATACGAACGCCCATGCCGGTTGCTCGGGCAACTTCATAGGCATCAATTCCATAGAATCTGAGTTTCTTGTCGATGATAACCTTCTGTACTTCGTTGGGGATATGCTCCCAGGTTTCATCCTTGCTAAAAATGGAATTCAATAAGAAAACACCGCCTGGTTTGGCATATTTTAGCATGTCATATTTTTCCAGGAAGCTGAATTGATGGCAGGCGACGAAATTAGCATCTCCTTTACCAATCAAGTAGGGAGCTTTGATCGGATTAGGACCAAAACGCAGGTGGGATTCGGTCATTTGACCGGATTTTTTCGAGTCATAGACAAAATAACCCTGTGCAAAGTTGCCAGTTTCTTCACCGATGATCTTGGTGGAGTTCTTGTTTGCCCCCACGGTACCATCAGAACCTAGTCCGAAGAAGACACAGCGAACAGTGTCATCCGATTCGATAGAGAAATGCTCTTCATATGCAAGCGACGAATGGCTGACATCATCATTGATACCAACGGTAAATTGATTCTTGGGGGCTGATTTCTTCAGTTCATCGAATACACCCTTGACCATACCGGGAGTGAATTCTTTGGAAGAAAGTCCAAAGCGCCCACCAACTACTACGGGGGCTTTCTTGAAAGGTGCAATACCCATTGCCAGCCCTTCCTGAATGGCGGATACAACATCTTTGTAGAGAGGTTCACCTTCAGAACCCGGCTCTTTGGTCCTATCTAGTACGGCGATCGATTCTACACTGGCGGGCAGAGTTGCCATCAAATGTTTGGTCGAGAATGGACGGTATAAACGTACGGTAAGTACACCAACTTTTTCGTTTTGTTTAGTCAGGTATTTTACGGTTTCTTCGGTGGTTTCGGCACCTGATGCCATTAAAATGATGACGTGGCTGGCATCTGCTGCACCAGCATAGTCGAATAAGTGGTAGCTGCGACCAGTCAGGGTTGCGAATTTATCCATGGCTGCCTGAGTGATTTCAGGACATTTGGTATAGAAAGGATTGACCGATTCGCGTCCCTGGAAATAAACATCCGGATTCTGCGAAGTTCCACGAATGGAAGGACGGTCGGGGGATAAGCCGCGATTGCGGTGGGCAATGACCAGTTCGTCATCGATCATTGCTTTCAGATCTTCATCGTTGAGGATCTCGACTTTGTTAACCTCGTGTGAAGTACGGAATCCGTCGAAGAAATGTAAGAAGGGGACTCGTGCTTCCAGTGTGGCTGCCTGTGAGATCAGAGCCATGTCATGGGCTTCTTGAATTGACCGGGAAGCCAGCATGGCATAACCGGTACTGCGGGTGGCGGTGACGTCTGTGTGATCGCCAAAGATTGATAATGCTTGTGCTGCCAGAGATCTCGCAGAAACATGGAAAACAGCCGAAGTAAGCTCACCAGCAATTTTATACATGTTAGGGATCATCAATAAGAGACCCTGTGAGGCTGTGAAAGTCGTGGTTAATGACCCGGATGTGAGCGCACCATGTACTGCACCAGCAGCACCACCTTCAGCCTGCATTTCCATCACAGTAGGAACTGTTCCCCATATGTTGGGGATATTAGCAGCTGACCAGGCATCGGCATGTTCACCCATGGGCGAGGATGGTGTAATTGGATAGATGGCAATAACTTCGTTTAATCTGTAGGCAACGTATGCTACCGCTTCATTACCATCCATCATTCGGAATTGACGCTTCATGAATGACACTCCTTAAAAGATTGTTAGTTGGGATTTTGGGCAGGACGAGGTTATGAAAAGGGCTAAAAAAGAACGTTTTGCCCAAATCCGATTAATCATACCACTGTTCTACGATTAACGTAGATTCCTCACGTTATACCGCCTTTTTGCAGTAATAATCCTAATGCGGCGAGCGATTTCCCATCATGAAATTCGCCATCCGCGATCATCTGCAATACTTTCGGGATTGGTAGTTGTTCCACTCGCAAAAATTCATCCTCATCCATCTCTAACGGAGAAGAAAACAGGTCTTGTGCCAAAAATGCATAATTGTTTTCGGTACAGTAACCGGGCGCCAAGTAATACGAACCGAGTTGTCGCCATACTTTGGCTGCCATTCCGATCTCTTCTCTTATTTCTCTTTTGGCAGATTCCATTGGTTCTTCATTTGCTTCCATGACCCCGGCTGGCAGTTCAAGCAGTTCACTATCGCTGCCGAATCGGAATTGGCGCACGAACCAGATATTGCCGTCATTATCGACCGGAATAATAGTGACCGAATCACGATGGCTGATTCGATCGTAGTGCTTCCTGTTTCCGTTGGGCAGCAATACTTTAACCTCTTCCAGCGTATAGGCTCTACCCGTATGGACAGTGCGGATGGTTTCAATTTTCATCAGTTTTCAATCCTTTTTTGATCATTAAATAAAAAAACCGCGGACACTATTCCGCGGTTTCTCATCATATTTATTATTGGGCGGAAGTATTGTAGAAATATTCCTGTCCCCAGCAATCCGTCCCATAGTAGGAACTGCAATCATCTGAATCCAGGCGCACAATGATGGTTTCGAATCCGCGCAACGCGTCAGGAATAGTGAGAGTGACCTGGAAACCGGGGCTGCCATCCGTATCATAAACGGCGGTGCCAACCACGATGCCCTGTGATTCATCAGCACCATTGGGACGCATGGTGAAGGTTATATTCCATCCCTTCATCAACCAGCTATTGGTTGCCTGCATGGTTACGCTCTGGTCCTTGATCACACTGACGGTACAAAGATAAAGACCCGGACCGCATGAGCTGCTGTTATAGTTCAATGTGACAACGGGTGGTGGACCGGCAGTGGCAGTCGGCAGCGCGGGGGCTGCAGTGGCGGCTGGCGTATTGGTGGCTGCCGTGGAATCAGTTGTGGCGACGGTGTCAGCAGTGGCAGCTGTTTCAGAGGTGGCTTGCGGTGTGCCATCGTTGGATGCTAATGCCACAGCAGTTTGTGTTCCTGCAATGATCTCTTTCATCAATTGAGATTGTGTAGAGACTGGATTGGGAAGTGTGGCATTGGATGTGGGCACACTCTCGGCAGTTCCGCTGGCAGGACGCACACAAGCGGAAAATACGATTGAAAACAGAATTATTAGTGCTGCGGGGAAAAAGGTTCGCATTTTCATGTAATTCTCCTTTATATTCTTCCCTCCGGATAATAGAAAATATTTTTCAATTCCTCTAGTGTATGTTAGCACGTGAAAGATGGCACGTCAAGGAAAAGAATTGGGGTGAAAGGTACTTATAAGTTTCGCTTTTTCGTGAAGGAGAGGTTCGAATTATTGATGAAGAAAATAGAAAAAAGGGACGTTCAGTTTTCGAGCCAGATAGTCACCGGACCATCATTTACCAGCTCGACCAGCATGTGTGCGCCAAAAATTCCCTCTTTGACGGACAGACCATATTCCCTCAGCGTTTCACAGAAAAATTTGATGAGTGGTTTAGCCTCTTCAGGAGGCGCAGCATCAACAAAGGAAGGTCGGTTCCCTTTTTTGGTGTTTGCCATGAGGGTGAATTGAGAAATGACCAGAACCTCTCCCCTGATGTCCGACACCGATAGATTCATTTTTTCCTGTGCATCCTCAAAAATGCGCAGATTGGCGATCTTTTTGCATAATACAGCAGCATTTTCCGCGGTATCTTCTTTCTCTATCCCTAAAAGGATCAATAATCCCTTCCCAATCGAAGAGATCTCTTGATCATCAACAGAGACCGAACTGTGAGAAACGCGCTGAAGTAATGCTTTCATTACAATAAAATGGCTAGGGCAATCCGATCGCGTCGTGCACTTCGCGCATGGTTTCTTGCGCAATGCTGCGGGCTCGTTTTGCACCGTCTTCCAGAATATCCCATACATCCTGGGGATGTTCAGCCATTTCGGCTCGGCGAGCCCGGAAGGGTTCAAGGTGGGCGTTCAGATTCTTGGCATAGAGTTTTTTGCAATCCACACAGCCGATGCCGGCTCTGCGGCATTCAGTGTTTACCATCTCGATCTCTTCGGGAGATGAGAAGATCTTGTGCATGGTAAATACATTGCACACATCCGGATTACCCGGATCGTTGCGTTTGATGCGCGCCGGGTCGGTGACCATTTGCATGACACGCTGTTGGGTTTCTTCAGGTGTGGCTGCAATTTCGATATGATTATTGAGACTTTTACCCATCTTTTGTGCACCATCAATGCCGAGCACTTTGGGAACCTTCGTCACTTTCATCTGGGGTTCGACCAGCACGTTCTTGCCATAACGGTAATTAAAGGACCGGGCAATTTCACGGGTAAACTCAATATGCGGAGCCTGATCAACGCCCACCGGAACAAAATCTGCCTTATAAAGCATGATATCGGCTGCCATCAGAACCGGGTACCCTACCAGCCCATAATTGACGTTATTAGGTTGTTCTCTGACTTTTTCCTTAAATGTTGGCAGATCGGTCAATTTACCTAACGGGGTAACCATCGAAAGCATCGTATGCAGTTCCATTACTTCGGGAACATGCGATTGGATGAACATGATGGATTCATCGGGTCGTATTCCGGCTGCCAGCCAATCCAGAGCCATTTCAATGGTGTTTTGTTTTAGATCCCTGGTGGTTTCCATGGTTGTGAGTGCATGGATGTCAACGATGCAGTAAATGCAATCATAATCATCTTGCAGTTTTACATAATTCTGAATCGCCCCAAGATAATTACCCAGATGTTGCCGACCGGTTGGTCGCGCACCCGAAAATACTCGCCCTTTTTTTGCCATACTTTCTATCCTTTATGATTCAAAAATATCAGATCAATGATTTCATCAGGATGTGGTAACCGACCGCTCTTGTTTTTTGAGTAGATCAATTCGCCATCGATGATCACTTCGAAAGTCCCAATTTTATTGGATGGAATTAATTCAATTTTTTCATCTGCCAAACCGAATTGTGCTTGAATAAGGGCTGCCAGGTCTTTGGCGTTCTTTTCAAACTGGCAGGGCACACAATATTCGATGGATAAAGTTTTAATCATTCTGGCTCCTGATTTGTTGTACCATTATAACGTAAACATTCTTTCCGTTTGGTAAAATCGAAGCATGAGTGGATTTCAAACAGGCGTCCCTCCCTTAAAAAGGATCTTTGATGCATTAACCGCATTGATTGCGCTGTTAATCCTTTCCCCACTCCTACTGCTCATTATTTTCGTATCCTGGGTTAATCAGGGGCTGCCGATCTTTTATTCACAACAGCGCCCTGGTTTACATGGTAAGGTTTTCCGGTTGTGGAAATTTCGTACGATGCACGACAATCATGACGAAAAAGGGGAGTTGCTTCCTGATGAGCAACGCATCACCCGCTTGGGAAGCTTTTTAAGAAGGACCAGCTTGGATGAGTTGCCCGAATTATGGAATGTGATCAGGGGAGAGATGAGTTGGGTCGGTCCACGCCCCTTGCTGGTGCAATATTTAGAACGTTATTCCCCGGAGCAGGCTCGCCGGCACAATGTGCTGCCCGGCATTACCGGTTGGGCACAGGTCAATGGTCGTAATGCCATATCATGGCAGAAAAAATTCGAACTGGATGTTTGGTATGTGGATCACTGGTCTTTTGGATTGGACCTGAAAATAATATGGCTGACGATCTGGAAGGTCATCAGTGGCGCAGGGATCTCGCAACCTGGTAACGCGACCATGGAAGAATTCATGGGGAATAAAAAAGGAAAAAGTGGTTAATTGTTCATGGCGTCCAGGGCATAGATGCGCCCGGCTTGGATTTCCGCGACCACTTTTTCTATCAATGTTTGTTTTCCGGGGCTGATGAATCCATTCTGTGTATCTGTCAGGTATAAGCTGGCATTGACGGTCTTGCCGCCGTTCCCGGCAATCACGTCATTCCAAACTTCTTTCATGGGTGAAAATCCATCGATCCGAAAGGTCCCCGCCCAGATGGCTTGTGCTTCGGCAGGGGGGGATGAAATACCGATGACTTTCACATTGGTCTGGGCGATAAAGGAAAACAGATCGGGTGAATATGCCTGCGGGGGGACGTAAATGAATAAAATGGAATTCGCATAAAGTTCATTAAACCCTGCGATCCATTCGGCAGGAGAACTGCTTTGCGGCAGCTCTTTTATCATGGGGTAGGTATTCAGGGGAAAAATCAACGCATTGCATAACCCGCAGAAATATTTTGCGCCATTGCGAAAAGCAGTATTTGGGGTGCTTTCTTCACTGTTCAACAGACCTGCCCCCCGGAAATTATCCGATAGCTCTTCAACCGCATAACCCGCCATAAAGACCTGGCTGTTAACATCAGCTTTGATGATGGTCACATTACCCGCGGGGCTCCAATCTTGGTCGCTTATCACCAAAAATTGAGTGTTGAGTGCGGAATTGGATAAACTACCGAGGTTATCGGGATGGGATAAGAAAACCAGCACTTTTATATCACTGGTGATTTCGTTAACCTGGATTTCCGGTCGAGTTTCGAATTCAAACCCCGTACCTGCTGCCAGTTCCTGCAGGGTGCTGTTGGCTTGTTCCAGCGTCCAGGCATCCTGGGTATCACCGGTGATCAAAACCACGCGATCTGCCAGGGGCGTTGGGGTGGGAAGGGCTTCTACGGTCGGAACATCGGTCGGAAGGGCTTCCTCAGCTTTCCCTTTACATGCGATCAAGGGAAGGGTAAGAAGGATGAGCAGCAGGATCTTAATGATTTTGTTTGTCATAGGCGGTATTTTACACCATGAAATAGGTTAAGTTATAATATTACCGTGAAATCTGCATTGCATCATTAATAATTAACGCTTAACCCGCTGTGAGTATCTCTCAGGCGGATTTTTTATTGGAAATAATTCACTGATCAGGAGATGAAGAGATGCCAATTCACTTTGGAACAGATGGGTGGCGAGCAGTAATTTCAGATACGTTCACATTCCATAATTTACGGTTGGTCAGCCAGGCTATCGCTGATGCGGTTGCGTCAGAAGGATGGATCAACGGGGCAAAGCCGAAATTCCAACCGGACCCCAAAAAGATTGTGGTTGGTTTTGACACACGTTTTTTATCTGATCGTTATGCCAAAGAGGCTGCCCGGGTGATGGCAGCCAACGGGTTCAACGTTATGTTGTGCCAATCCGATGCCCCCACTCCTACCGTATCCTTTGCAGTGCGGGATCTGAACGCTATTGCCGGCATCATGATCACTGCTTCTCATAACGCCCCGCGCTATAACGGAGTAAAACTGAAAGCCTGTTATGGTGGTTCCGCTTCTCCTGACCAGTGCCGAAAGGTGGAAATTTACCTTAACGACAACGAAGAACAGGGGCGGGGACCTAATTTGATCGATTTTGATAAAGCCAGGACAGATGGGCTGATCACCCGCTTCAATCCTATCCCGGATTATTATCAGCATCTGCGGAAATTGATTGATTTCAACGTGATCGCCGAGAATCCCCAATATATAGTGGTAGATTCGATGTATGGGTCCGGCAGAGGTGTTATCAAAGGAATTCTTGAGGGAACCGGATGTGAGGTTTATGAGATCCGTGGTGAGATGAACCCTGGTTTTGGGGGAGTTCATCCCGAACCGATCGCCAGTTATCTTAAACCCCTGTCAGGTGCCATTATCAATGGCATGGGCACGCTTGGCTTGGCAACCGACGGTGACGCCGATCGCATTGGAGCTATGGATGAGCGCGGTATGTTTGTCGACCCGCACCGTATTATGGCGCTGGCGATCCGCTATCTGGTTGAGAAGAAGGGATTGAGCGGTGCAGTGGTGCGCACGGTATCCACCACGCGCATGATCGATCGATTAGCCAAACGGTATGGATTAACCCTGTATGAGACTCCTGTGGGTTTCAATCATATTGCAGATCACATGTTAGCCGAGCAGATATTGATCGGCGGTGAAGAATCAGGTGGAATTTCATTTCTGGGACATATCCCGGAGGGAGATGGCGTGTTGATGGGGTTGCTGATCACCGAAATAGTAGCAGAATCGGGGGCTACCCTATCAGAGCTGGTGGATGACCTGTTAAAAGATGTCGGTCCGGCTTTCTACGAACGCACTGATCTGCGCTTGAATCGCCCGGTTGCCAAACAACAGATGGTTGAAAGACTGATTTCTGATGCTCCTTCTTCCATTGGAGGAGAATCCGTGGTGGAAGTGATTTCAAAGGATGGCGTGAAGTACATCATGGCGGATGATTCCTGGCTTTTGATCAGACCATCCGGCACCGAACCGGTTTTGCGCGTATACGCCGAGGGGCGTTCTACGGATATGGTGCAGGCGCTCCTGCAATTTGGCGAACAGATCGCCGAGAATTTTCAATAAAGAACCTTCCAATTTTTGGAAAAGTTTTTACTGACCGGGAGTGACGGTTTGTTGGAATTCCGCCACTTCTGTGAGCTGCGCCGCGACGGTTTGAGTGTGCAGCATGAGTGGATCGCTGGTGGCAGTGGCGGGTGGCGGAGAGGGGGTTTCGGTTGCTGCGAGTACTTTTTCTTGAGAAACCGGACTCGCGCTGCTGGCAGCATCTTCTTCCCCTGCGCTGGCAGTTTGTTGGGCATACACCATGGCTTGCGCTTCCAGGTCCAGATACCATTGCAGCCCGTACAAAATTGCAGCGGATAGCAGGATCAGGAACAGAAACCAGCGAAATGGGTGAGGTTGTTTGGTGGGTTTGACCGTCTTGGGATTCCTTGATATATCAGGCACTTCATCTGTATAGAATTCATCTTTCTGGATATCTTTTTTCTCATGTTCCATGGTATTAATTTTCCTGTGGTTGATCTAATAATCAGTCATCGGGATTGGTGGAAAAATGGGTGAACCCATCCGGAAGGTGTTCTTCCTGTTCTTGCTTCTCCGTATGTTGGCTCGTCTTATCCGGCATTGGTGATGGGGTTTTCTTAGCCGGTGGGTTGGAAGTATGTCTGGGTTCTTTCTCTGTTGGAGGTGATTTCTTTTGCGGTCCTTTTTCAGATGGATCAAAAAGGTGCTGCTGCTGCCATTCATCCACCGGCTCTTCCTCGATTTTTTCAGCAGCGATCAGTTCTCGTACCCTGCGTAGCCATTCAGGCGTACTATTTTCATTGCCCTTGGGATTTCCATCTGTGCTGGAATTGACAAATGAAGATCCACCCCCGCTTTGATCCTGCATTTCTTCTTCAGATAACAGGCTGTTTTGTCTGGATGCGGGTTTTTCATCAAGTGGAGCCTGGCAGTACCAGCATTTTTCTGCTTTATTTAGATTGGGTCTGCCGCACACCGGGCATTTCTTTTCCTCAGGATTGTTGTCCATAGGGTTACTCGAAGTTATTTTTTAGAGTATAGCACATTCGAAGCAACATACCAGCGTGACCGTGTTTTTGATGATCTTGATTGAATCAGTCCAGGGCGATGGTATTTTCCACAAAGAAGAGCCGGGCATTATGGGAAGAGAAATCAAAATCATCCCAATACCCGCATACCAGCAAGGTTGAATCATCTCGTATGTCCTGGTAATGCGGAAAGATCAGGATTACAGCTTTGCCACTATTGAGATCGATGGTGCTGGTAATGGCATCAGGAGCCCTTACGTTTTCAAACGCCTGCACCACTTCGTATTGTAGATTGTGCAAATTTTGCCTGAAACGGCTCTCGTGATAAAAAGGTAGCCAGTCCAGATAAAGCTCAGATTCCGCCAACAAAGTAAGGGAAGATGATTTATTCACGTTCACCACCAGCCCGGTTCCCTGCTGGCATTTCTGATCGGTTTGATAAGTTCGTACAGGAGACGATTTCCAGACAAAGTATGGAAATAATAATGTAGAGCAGATGATCAGAATATTCAGGATATAGGGGAAAATGGGGGGAAATATGTCTGTTGCCTGCTTATCCGGTTTTCGAAAACGGAGATCCTCCAATAAGGAAGAGATTGCTATGGTTGGGAAAATGATGATGAAGGGGATAGCAGCGGCATAGACTCGCATTTCTTTGAAATCGCTGAACGGTAATAACGGGACGGTGATCAGTACCCCGATCAAACCATACAAGAAAAAACGATATGGTTTGTAGTGCTCTTTTTTGATCAGGACATAAATTGAATAGAAGAACAATGCAAATACGATGCTCTGTGCAATGTAAAAAACAAATTCGTTTTCTCCGCCAAAGAATGAAAAGAAGCCTTTGTGATCAGGAAAATTGATGATTTGTGGATACTGTGCTGCTATGCCCGACAGGAGCTTTTGGGGGTTCTGCCGGATAGTCTGTATTGCAAACGAAAAAATAGCTTCCGTCCGTGCCGGTTCCACCATGCTTTCTACTTCTGGATGATCGGCATATATGGATGCCCAGCCTGTGCCCCCATTGGCGAGCCCATAAAAGGAATGGGCGAAGTTGGCAAAAGGAATACTCCCTTGCGGACTCAATAGTGTAGAAAGAACGGTAAAGGATAATATAACGATGCCGACGGCTACTAATGAAATAACGAGGATCTTGAGAAATGATTTTTTCCCCTTTTCAAGCAAGAATATCCCCAACATCAGGAAAGGATAAAGGGCAACCGGTCCGGCTCTGGTGATCAGCCCCAACACCAGTGAAATGCTTGCCAATAGAAGAGTGAATGTGTTCTTCTTGGAGAGGTACTGCATGAAAAAAGTGAGGCTGAAACATCCCAGGATAATTCCCAGATTCTCGCTCATAAGTTTCCCGACCGAGAGGCGTGCGAACGAAAACAATAGAACGAAGAAAAGGCTGGCCGGAATAGTTCCAAAATGATCGCGAACAGAGCAGGTGGCAAAATAGCATGCGATGGCAACCAGCAAGGTAAGTATAGCCAGGGTGAGCTGGATATTGTTGTTTGTGAAGTTCAATAACAATCCGAGAAAAGCAGAGAAGAAGATACGTCTGGCGCCGAAAAAGGAAAACTGGAAGCCATTGATATAGCGCAATCCGTCGAAATAATATAGGGCGGCATCTGAATCAGGTAAAATGCCGCTGATCACCTGTCCTTCGGTTTGTCCGCTCGCCCACAACCCGGCTAATGCCATGGCGAAGGCGCTGACGATAAGCAAGAAAGCTCCTGCCGAATTTGCCCAATGCTGTTTGAGAAGAATGACTGTCATTAAGATGAAAAGAAGCGGAATGGGGATGGTAAACCCATAGCGCATCTGGATGATCATCGGGCGAAAAATAGTTGGAATACGTAGATGGAGGATCAGGAAAAAGATGGCAGTTGATGCGACCAGCAGGATTAAATTCTGCCAGTTTCTTTTAGCATTGGGAGTGGTTAGCATAGTGTGTTTCCTCATCTTCTATTTTTATGTGCGATCCCTTGTTTGGCAAAATCCAATAAAGCGGACGTTTGATATCCATATTTATTTTAATGGCATTCTGGATGACCTGATGCAATCTCGGGCTGTCTTGTGATGCAGGTTTCGAAGAACTTCAATCTCGCAGATTCCTTGGCAGTGATATCGATCAATCCATTGACGAGGTCATGGTCCAGCCGTTTCCCGGCTACGGAATACAGAAAATCACGTATGTTCGTTGCACTCTTCTGTAAATTTGTCTCTGTATTTGAAATTTCCAGGATCGTATCCGCATTCAGGTCATGCAGATCACTGTCTCGATAGGGAAGGATCAATGGGATGCCATAAGCTGCACATTCTCGTATTTTTAGAGGAGCTGCTTCTTGCATGCCTTTCTTGAAGAGTGATAGTGTCCCAATGGCAGCGCTGGCTTTGGCCAGTACTTGCCGGTATTGTTCTTCTCCCAGATATCCGTGCAACGTCATGTTTTCAGGGAGGATTTCCTGCCCGGGTAGGCTACTGCATCCAATGATGTCGATATGAATGTCTGTTACCATCTTTGCCAGGCTGACCAGTTTTTCAACCCCCTGCCAGGGTAAATCCGGCGTCCCGATGAACGCCAGATGAGGAACAGGGGTGTGGGGGGCAGGGAGTGGTTGGTAAGCATCAAGGTCTATCCCGTTGGAAATCACGCATCTGGGAGTGTTGAAGCGGGCAAATTCGGGTTCTGCTGCCAATTCACGGGTTGTGAAAACCAGCCCGCTGGCATTTCTGAGGGTGATACTTCTGGTCAACAGGTTATAAAGATAAAGTGGGAAGCCAAGCAGGCGGTGTTCGCGCACATCATTGGTGTTGATCTCCACCACTACTGGGATTTTGCTAAAAAGTTTGTACAATGGGTTGGCATACATTCCCCAACGCAGATAGATCACATCCGGTTCGTCATGTTGGACGGTTGTTATTAATTCAGCCAACGCTTGTGAACGCGTGATCTCTCTCTTTACAAGATTCAACGGACTTTGAGCGGAATAGTAAAAGAAATATTTAGCGGGGACAAGATTGCTTTGCTCCTCAACATTATGCAGGTGCATGTAGCATGTCACGCTATGCCCGCTTTTTCGCCAGGTGTCGATCTGCCGCTGCATTTTCTTCCCAATGCCACTGGTTTTGGTGCGGGGCCAATGCAGAGTAACGTAGGCAATTTTCATGATGCTGAACCGTCTAATAGATCTCTAAAAACTTTATCATAGGCATCCACCACAGCTTTGATCGAGAATTGTGACGCAAATCTGGCACTTGCTTTGCGGAAGTTCAGCAGTTTATCCGGATCAGATAGAAGGTCTGTGATCGCTTTGGTATACCCGATGATGTCCCCCGGTTCGATCAGGTATCCGTTCTGTTCTTCTCGCACCAGATGAACACATCCCCCTGTTCTGCTCATCACCATGGCTAATCCACATGCCAGTCCCTGTAATCCGGTGATCGGCAATCCTTCCATGAGGGATGGCATGAAAAGGATATCGCTCTCCCCCATCCATTGCAGCACCTCTCCTTGCGTTACCCATCCTTTCAATATTATGCGATCCTGGAGGTCTTTCTTTTCGATCAGAGTTCGCAGCTCAGGCATCATAATCCCGTCTCCCAATATGATGCATTCCCAGTTTTTATCCCGTATTTCAGATAGGCTGTGTACCACTGCCAGTGGGTTCTTTTCAGGAGACAATCTTCCGGCAAAAATGATGCGTGGTGATGGATGTTGGTCAAATTTGCTGGGAGTATATTGTTCCAGGTTGATGCCATTCCCGATCACCTGAATGGGAACATCATATTTTTCTTGAGCCAGATCCCTGACGTAATCACTTACCGCTATAATTTTCCTGGCATTTTTCCAGATGATCTTGCTGAAGGGATAAACGATCTTGAACCATTTGGCAGTCTTTTCCGGGGCTGCGTCCGGCACATCTCCTCCATGGATGGTGAGCATATAGGGGGTGCCGGTCAATCGAGATAGAAGAAAGGCTGCTGCTCCCGCCGGAACCGCGAAGTGTGCATGAATGAGATCCGGTTTCCAGCTATGGATGATCCGCCATCCTTTCAGCACGCTTTTACCGATAAACAGGAACATATCCTGGAAGGAAGCCCGGAAAATCTGTTCGCGGTGTGCTTTGATGCGATATACCTCCACCTCGTTACTTTCATAGAGTGGCAAACCCTTAAAATGAGTGGTCAGTATGCGAATTTGGTAATCGTCAGCAGCCAGCCCCTCACAAAGATTCTGGGTGATCTTTCCTCCACCCCCGCCGACCGGTGGGTATTCGTGGTTCAGCACTAAAATTTTCAGATTATTCACAATGATGTCTCTCACGCCATGGTTTTGATTGTGATGATGGTAGCAGCGTCGGATCGATCATCGCCGCTTAGAAAATCTTTCTTGATGGAAGGTTTTGTTTTTGAAAATGCGATGTCATTGGATTCGACGATCCTGATCGTAACCGAGGAAAAATATTTTTCAAAGACGTTACGATAATGGTGAATACGGAAGCGGTTCAAGTTGCTGGTTGGATTCAACCAGTTGACCCACGTTTGTTCGGAAAAAGTGAGCATTTCAAAGGGATATTTGAAAAAATGATCGCGCAGATCGACAAAATGAAAATGTTCTCCCCCTTTTTTCGTAAGTGCGCTCAGTGCTTTGGTGATGCCATCCACGTCATCCAGATGTTCAAAAACCGAAGAACTGATCACAAGATCGACCTGCTCCAATTGTGATGAATGAGCCAGAAGACGGATATCCTCATGGAAGATGGCAAGCACATTTTCATTGAAATGCACACCTTGCGCATCCATCTGAAAGTAGGCGGGATATTTTTTTTGATATGAAGCATCCGGTATGGGATAGGGTAATCCTTTTCTTTCACATAAGATCACTCTTTTGGCGCCGGCTTTCAGCATTTCACAAGCCGTGCTGATGTTGCCACCATACCCGAAGATCAGAATGACCTTGTTTTTGATCGATATATTTTCTTGTTTGAAATATTGTAGATAGCGTTGGGCGGCAGCTTGCGGGTCAATGGTCTCAATGCCGGCTTTGATGATCACCTTTCTTTTTTTCATCCAATCTGCCAGCTTTTCCGGCATGAAATGGCGGACAACACGGGGAGCAAGGTAGGCTAAGTTCATGGTTCCTCCTGTGGACAATTGAGGTAAGCCGGGGCGGGTGTGACTCTCGGAATAAGTAATTCTACATTGACCTGCGAAAATGTTTCCAGCGCTTCATAGTAGCATAGCAACGGTTCAGAAACCCATTTGACATAGGCGTCATTTTCTTCCCCGTAGCTTACTTCGTCTTCCTGGTAGGTGATGTTGGTTGGCTCATTGATGATCAACGAAAAGCGCCCGTCCTTCAGATCTGAATAAAATGAATCGAAATAAGCTCGATCGTTGCTTAATGCCTCATTCATCAACAGTTTCTTTTCATAATCAACGACCAGTGGTGCTTTTATATAACCAAAGGTCAGTAATTGCCGCTGGTCAATAAAGAGAATTTCACCTTCATCTTTTCTGGCATCGATCTCAGCCTGCATGCGGTCGAGCACCTGCGCCTGAATCGCAGAGGATGGCACTGTGATCGGTTTTATGTTGAACAATTCATGCTGAAAGAAAACAAAGATGCTGCCGACCAGTAGAGCCATCAAAATGCGTTCCTGTCGTTTGCCGGAAAAATCGTTGAAGAAATCAAAGATCGAGCGGTGAAAGATGCCAGCCAGCAGAACGATGGTCAGGAAATACAGATCAAAGTTATGCAAATTGCTACCTCCTCCAATTTTGACACTCACGGTGGCACCAACTATAAAGGTCGCCAGCAGGCATAA
Organism: Chloroflexota bacterium; assembly: GCA_012797815.1. Classification (GTDB taxonomy): domain Bacteria; phylum Chloroflexota; class Anaerolineae; order Anaerolineales; family Anaerolineaceae; genus UBA4781. Next base: position 29,253 of record JAAZOK010000014.1, read on the forward strand.
AATCACATACCCCAACTCCGGTTTTTTCAAGCGGCTGATCTTTCCTCTGGCAGTCAGGAAGATGAAGATGAGGGTTGGGACAGTTGCCAGCGTGATGGAGATCAATATGCCTGTGGGGTTGGTGCTGTTGGGCAACAACCGGGACCAGATCAGATCCTGATTTGAAAGGGTGGAGGCAATACGGTCGGCAATCGTCAGAGTGGTTCCGCTGGGTGGTTTGTAGATCCCTTTTTGAACCGGCAGGAAGATGGGTGCGAAGATACCACCTGCCAGACCACAGGTTATGAAAAGGATTGATCGCAGGAGCTTCTTGGGAGAATTAGCGGCAGGTTCATTTTTGTTGAGCAGCATGAGCAACCCTGCCCACATGGCAGGTGCCACACTCCAGGTGTAGCGGGTGAGCTGGGCGTAATAACCCGCCAACCCAACCAGGATCAAGCCGGGAAGCAGAGGTAACTCGGTAGCCAGAATGGTCAGTATCAGTGCCAGGATCAGAGGCGTATAGATCGGTCCTTGATCGAGGAAGAGGAACACCCATAGACTGGCTAATAGTGAAAAGATCAGCGGAATGTCCTTCTTCTTGAACAACAGAATTCCCAAAAGAATACTTGGCAGGATATAAAGGAGGTCATTCCACAGGCGCATGGTTTTAATGGGGATATCGGGGAGCAGGTAGATCAACCCCCACAGGCTTTGACGCCCGAAATCGATCAGCGCAAAGATTTCCTGCCCTGCCGGGTGATCGTAGCGAGCACTGTTAAAAAGCACAGAATAGTCCCAAAAGCGATTGCCCTCCGACCAGTTCAAAGAAAATGGATAATCGATGATACGCCTGAAGCGGATGGAAAATGCGAACGCGGTTCCTACCAGAATGAGCGCGATCAATAGGCAGGGCAGCAGTTTTTTATCTTTGCGGATCGCGTAAATGGCAAAGGTGAGCGTGCTGAGATCTGCGACCAGAAAGATCACCCGCAGTGACATTGTCGAAAAGACGCTCCCCCAGTCGCTGTAAGCGAAAATATAGATGGGTGAGAAAAGCCCCATACCCAGTAATAAAAACGGAATGAATTGTTTTTGTGATAATTTTCCTATCCAGCGCGAGCTTTGTTGGGGGTAGACCACCGGCAGGAGCCATGCAATGAAGAAAATAAAGTGGATCAGAAGGTAGAAGAACAGGGAAATGACGTTGCTCGTTTTGAACAATAACTTGAAATCCAGTGCTCCCCAGTAAATGGCTTTCAATGCAGATAACCAGGCTATCAGAATGATGGTGGAAGAAATGAGAATAATAGTTTTCTTTTTCTTATCAAATTTCATCTTTGTTTCGCAATACGGTACTGAGGATTTTCTTAATCTTATCATAGAGGCATTTTCCAGTAGAATTAGATGATTCAAGTATTTCTATGATCGATGGAGCTATGGCGTGCCAGATAAAATAAAGATATTACTCCCACGGGTTATTTACGGAAATCGCGGTGATATTCTGAGCCGTTGGGGTTTGATCAATGGATTATTGTCGATTGGTCAGGATGACATGCATGTTTTTGCTCATAAAATTGACGATCTCCCTTTTGAGGTACGCGATCGATTCCATCCTTATGGAAAACTACATAATATCGTTCTGTCCGGCGATTCCAAAACAGCCTTGCGACGGGCGCAAATGATCCTGTGGAGCTGTGGGTTGGATATGACCGATGAATCCAGTATGGCGAAATTGGGCTACTTGTTGCTTATTTTTTCACATTACCGTTTATTGGGGAAGAAGATTTGTTGTGCGTATCAGGGAGTGGGTCCTATGCGAACTTCCTGCGGCACCTATTTATCCAGGCGTATTCTACGCAGGGTTGCTCATTTCGTCGCACGAGATGAGAAATCCTATAATATGGTCCGTGACCTGAACCCCAAACTCCGGGTGACGCTGGCGGGAGATGCAATCTTCATGCCCGGTTTTGAGGAGCAAATCGCCTGCTATGCTCATCCAGAAATGGTGCAGAAATATATTCCAAACGATGGATCTCCCGTTATCGCGGTGAATATCCGCCGCTGGTTCCATTTTTCTTCCGATCTGATCCCTTTCCAACTGGCAAAGAAAAGATATGAAAAGCGCGGGCAGGAGCAGATGCAGGTTCTGGTGAATATCTATGTAGCGCTGGTACAAAAATTACGCGAGAAATATAATGCTCATATCCTGCTGGTATCCGCATATAACCCCGGCGTATTCAGTTGGGAAGATGATACTCCCTGGTTGCAGAAGATCAAAGCAGTTTACCGGGACGACCTGAAAGTACAGCTTGTTAATGAGGAATTGGAGACGCTGGATTACCTGGCTATCATGAGCAAAGTGGACATGGCGGTCAGTATGCGCCTGCATTCCAGTTTAACGGTTTTACGTTTTGGTCATCCGGCGGTCAATATCAGTTATGCGCCGAAAGGCGTGGATATTTTCCGTACGCTTGGATTAGATGATCATGCGTTCGAAATTTCCAGGATCATGCAGGATGGCACGCTGTTATGGCAGAAAGTTGAACAGGTGATGGATGATCTGGATGCGGAAAGAGAGAGGGTTCGCCAGGGCGTTGAAAAAGTAATGGCGAATAATATAGAAGTGCTACAGGCTGTGTTTTCGGGGGATCATGAATAAGCGCTCTCAACCCATGGATTGGAAAATGATCTTGAAGTGGGGGGGCACCATTGCATCGTTGACTCTGTTTGTATGGTTGCTGACCAAGATGGATTGGCGGCAGTCCTGGGAAATTCTTCAGAATATGCCGGTTTACAGCTATGGCTTGGCGCTATTGCTGTTAGGGTTGGGGCAATTCCTGAATTCTGTGCGCTGGTATATTCTCTTGAAGGCACAAAATGTTCAAATTTCCATTCCGGAGACGTTTGAAATTTTCATGGGGGGAGCGTTCGCTTCCAATTTTCTTCCCTCTACCATTGGTGGGGACACCCTGCGTTTTCTGGCTATTGCCCGTATTACAAAAGATCGCCCTCTTGGGTTGGCATCGGTGATCCTGGATCGCTTGGTGAACTTGCTGGCAACCTGTACCTTGATCCCATTCAGTATATCTGTATTGCGTACCACTGGGTTGCATCTTGATCGCAATCTGCTTTCCATGGCAGGTTTGGCTGTTTTCAATGGAAAAGCCGCCAATTGGATCAAGCGTGTGATCAATAAATATCTGAACCTTCTAAAACGCTGGTTAGATAAACCGGTGTCATTGTTGCTGGCATTTGTGGTAGCCTGGATTTCCAGTGTGATCATCCTGAGCGCCGTCTGGGTGCTTGCCAGAGGGATGGGTATTCAAGTTTCGTTATGGCAGGTGCTGGGTGCCAACACCATTTCGTATTTCATCACCCTGCTGCCCATTTCCATTTCCGGCTATGGTTTGCGCGAGATAACGATTACCAGCCTGTATACACTCATGGGTGCTACACTGGAACAAGCTACAGCCCTGGCACTGATCTCCCGCATTTTTAATACGCTGATCACTTTACCGGGTGTGATCTGGATGCAGCGCATTCTTTCGGAAACGAAGGATATCAAACCACCAGAAACTATGTAGGGTGATAGGTTTTTATGATCCCTTCCATCACAGTTTCATAATTTTCAATGATGGAGGCGAGATCGAATTTCAGTGATTGTTCCCGGCTTTGGTGTTTGAATTTCATCAGTAGATCTTGATTCGAAAGCAGTTTTTGGAGTGCCTGTATAAAACCTGCTTTATCCTCGGTCGCAATCAAAAAGCCGTTTTCATCCTGGCTGACCAGGTCTGGACAACCTCCCACATCCGCCATCACGACCGCCAATCCCATGGCGATCGCCTGTACTCCGGCGACCGGCAATCCTTCTGAGCGGGAGGGCATGAAGAAGATATCCCCTTGTTCGTAGGTTTTGATGACTTCTTCAGGGCTGATCCAACCGGGTAAAGTGAAACGATTTTGGATTCCGTATTCGTGGATCTTCTCTTCGACCAGTGGCTTTAGCGGACCATCTCCCATCATGACGCATTCCCATGGAAGTGATTTTAATTCGTTCAAAACCTCGATGATCATCAGTGGATTTTTTTGTTCCATGAAACGCCCGGCGAAAATAATGCGTGGCGGATTGTGGATTTCAAAACTTTGTGGTTTTATGACGGATGTGTCGACACCGTTGAAAATGACTTGCGGATGGATGCCGGGATAACTCATTTCTGCCAAATGGCTGGTATAGTGACTTACGGTAATGACTTTTTCAGCCTCTTCCCATATTTTTTTAGTGGAAGGGTAAAAATAGTGAAACCAATTGCCCGTCTTTTCGGGAACTCCGCCGGGGATATCTCCCAAATGGGCGGTGATGAAATAAGGAATATGGAATCGTCTGGATAACATCCTAGCAGCAGCACCAGCAGGCACGGCAAAATGCGCCTGGATGATATCCGGCTTCCAGGTGCGGATGAGACGGCTGCCCTTGAAGTAAGCGCTGACGATAAATGCCCCCATATCCTTTAATGTGGCTCTGTAAGCATATTTGCGCAGGGAGGGCACACGGATGATCTCATAGTGTGAATAACACTCACTGCGGGGCAATCCTTTAAATGCGGGGGTGATGATCTTGACCTCGTGCCCGTGTTTGCTGAAGCCCTCATTCAGGTCACGGGCGACTCTACCGCCGCCACCGCCCACCGGTGGATATTCATGATTCAAGACCAAAATGCGCATACTGGATTATTCTTTCCTGAGTGGTTTGGAATCCTGCCCATTGATGACGGTTCGAATGGTGTAGGTTGGTTTATTTTGTGACTCGTGATAAGTGCGCACCAGTAATTCGGCAATAAAACCCATTAAAACGGATTGGAAACCCATGATGACACTGGTGACGCTGATCAGGAACCATGGCGTGGCAGTTACCGAGACCTGGAACCATACCCTCCGAATGAAGAGATATAACAACACTGCCGCCCCGATTCCGATTAAGGAAGTGCCCAATCCCCCAAAGAGGTAAATAGGCTTATTGGCATATGAGGTCAGAAATTTCACCGTGAAAAGATCGAGAATTACTTTAAAGGTCCGCTCCAATCCATATTTGGCTTTTCCAAATTTTCGGGCGTGGTGATGAACCCGTACTTCGGCGATCTTGGCGCCCACAGAATCAGCATACACCGGGATGAAACGGTGCATCTCCCCATACAGATGAAATCCGGAGAGGACTTCGCGCCGGTAGGCTTTCAAAGTGCAGCCATAATCGTGCAGGTGTACCCCGGTCACCTTGGAGATCAACCAGTTTGCTATATGAGAGGGCAGCACGCGGGTCAGGAATTTATCCTGCCGGTCATAACGCCAGCCACTGACCACATCGTATCCTCCGTTGAGTTTATCCAGCAGCATGGGAATATCCGCCGGGTCATTTTGCATATCTGCATCGCACAGTACCACGATCTCACCATGTGAGTTATCTATGCCGGCTGCGATGGCAGCCGTTTGCCCGAAATTCCTGCGCAATACGATCAACCGAACATGTTCCGGGTCTTTTTGTGCGATCTTTTTCATCTCATCCAGACTGTTGTCTTGGCTGCCATCATCTATCATCAATAATTCCCACTCTTTCTTGAGGGGGGAAACAGCTTTTACGGTAGCTTCGTAAACAAGATGGACGTTCTGTTCTTCGTTGTAAACCGGCATTACGATTGAAAGATACATTATCTTCTCCTGAAAATTCGGAAATAATCATTCGGACTGCACTGGTTGATCGAAATGGTAGGAGTTAGTTCCTCAAACTTATCAGCATCAATCCATTTTACAATATCCCCACTGAAATTGGGATTTTCAATGATAGCATAATCGGCATCCCCTAACCAACGAAGTGCCAGATCCTCATTCCAATAACCGTATTTGTAAATCTCATCGCTGGTTCCACCGATTAGATAATTAAATGTGTAATTAAGTTGTGGTGGATAGATCTGAATATCATCCACATAACTGAGCAATATTTGCCCGGTTGTGCTGTACCACCATACTTTAGAACCGGATGGGATAACGTTGTTGAGATATTTTCCAATCGATTCATAGGTATCAATGATGTTCCCTGAACAATTGCGATAAGACCCGCTGTACTGTTGTTCGTTGCAAACGAAGGTCACCAGGCTCCCCAGGATGGTCGTTGCTAAAAAGCTGCGATAGACAAATGAGCGACCATTTTTTCGGATTCTGTTCCACAAAAAGGTGATCAAAATGATGATGGCTCCCACCAGAAATCCAAATGCCGTTGGAATGATGATTTCCAGTTGATCGTAACCCAGCCCAAATTTATTGGCGAGCAGTGTCCACAATTCTACCATGCCGGAAGCCAGTCTCATATCTTTGACACGTGGCACGTTCAATTCCATCAGTACGTGACCGATCTCCTGGTGGATGCTGAATCCGGCAGCACTGCACAGGATCAATATGATGACCACGGTTAGAAAATTCCAGAAGGGTTTTCCAGGTTGCTGCTTTATCTTGTGCAGGGCAAGTGCGAGAAGAATGATCCCTATGATCCCAAAGAAGGACAGGTAGTTTGTAAAGCAAAAAACGCAATAATTTTTAAAAATTGAAGCCCACAGGTGGATCACGAATAGACAAATAAACGTCACCAGAAGAACAGTAAGGGTTTTATGTTCGGATTCATTTTTGGGTTTTGTAAAAATTAGCAATCCTGCCAGGATGCTTCCTAATATTTCCGCTAAATGGTTACTGATCCCTTGTGTGAATGCCACAGTTCTTTCTATCGGGTGAACCAAGAATGCGGCGGCGCGATTTGCGTCAGGTTGATAGATCAGGTTCTTAACAACAGGAATAATGAACGCGGGGATGACTGCCAGATAATTTCGTAATATATCGGGCCAGTAAAGAGCGGTGAGAACGACGAAATCTACCAGACCACTCAGAAAAATGATAGTGCCTTCTTTTTTCCCATGTTCCCAGTAAATGTAAAGGGCAAGTAAAGGGAGGATGGGCAACATGTTTTGTCTGACCTGCACTACCAGCACTGCCAATAACGTTCCAAGCAGCAACTGCCAGAAATTACGCTCTTTCCCCAACACAAAGACCAGTGTCCAGGCTAAAAGGAATGCCACCAGACTTTGTGAGATGAATTGAGAAAAAGTCCAGGCATAGAAAGGGTTGCAGGCAATGGCGGCGCTGGCAAGAAATGCCAACCAGTCAGATGTTTCCCTTTTTACAACGATCCAGATCGCGATGACGGTTAGAATGCCTAATAAAATTGAAAGGATGCGCCCGGAACGTAACCCGGCCCCAAAAACTAGCTGGAACCAGCCAGGGATGAGGAAACTAAGGGGATTCTTATTGGTCCACAACCCGTAGGGTTCGAAGGGTTTATAGGTTCCATTGGCGAAAAGATAGCCCTTATAGAGAAAAAGACTTTCATCCAGCCGGCTGGGGAGCATATCGGCATATTGAAAACTCCTCACACAAAGAAAGAATAGTGAACATATAGTGAGGAGTCCCGGTAAATATTTTTTGAGAAGAGTGTTGTTTCTCATATTTTTCCGTTCGACGGGAGGATTATAACATCGACCTAATTCCTCTTCCCGGACGTTTTGTAAAAACGATCATAAAGAACAAAGCCCAGCAACATGACCACGATCGTTATGAACAACACCACAATCATTTGGATAAAGGGCAGCCGTGACCACAATTTGTAATAGCGGCTTAGATACCACTGGATGAAGAACAGACAGAAGATCCCCGTAATCCAGTATGTTCTCTTTAACCAGGGGTTCTTATGCTCCTTGAAATATACCAAAACCCAACTGATGATGAGCGCTATCCATGGCAGGATAGCCGTACGATAACGGGGGTTGTCCCACTGATCGCCGCCGGCACGCAGGGAAGAGAGCAGTATCCAGAACAGGATGAAAAAGATGGTTGCAAACAGAAGCCTGCGATTTTTAGCGTCTTTTTCTTTGGAAATGAAGAATGGTGCTACTAGCAATGCCGGAGCGGCGGCATACCATCCAATCGAGCGCAGGATGGCGATGACGCGCATGATAGCAATGCCCGGGTAGGCAATAGCCGCCGGCAAAACCGGTTGCAGCATACCGTAAATGACCAGAAACGGGATGCGGAAACGTCCTCCGATATTCTCCAATTCGAACTGTACTCTACCCGAGCTGCTTTCCATCAAGTACAGGTCCCAGCGGGCGGTATTCACTAACCAGTTGCTGCTGATCTCCAGCCCTGCCAGGATCACCACCAGGAGCGGAATGGTCTTCCAGAGTTTTTGCCTGGTGGTGTTGACTGTTGAGGAGGTATCTGCCCATATCCACAATAAGATCAGGAATAATACTGCCACTGCATAACGGGTGGATACCAATGTCAGAACCAGCATACTGGTAAAAAGGGAAATGAGGCTGGTACGCTTATCTTTTTTATAATGGGCCAGCCCCCATAGAACGATGCCGCACAATCCAATGATCAATGGTTCGCGCATCTGTGAACCACCCAGAATGATGTTTTCAGGGTAAAGTGCCAGGATCCAGCTTGCCAAATTGGCAACCCTATCGTTGAACTGCTCGTGTAGTGCTTGCCAGAAGAATGGAATGCCCAGCGAGCTGATGAAGGCGGTCAGGAACATGATCAGGACCGGACGTTGCGCATCCGGGCTGAGCAGCCGGTATACCGAAGCACTGAGAGAAAGCATACCGCCATATTGGTCGGTATAGAATTCATCTTGAAAACCGGCAAAGAGTGCCTCATCACTGCTGGCAATTTGCCAGGCATCGGCATCACGCCGGTATGCATCCAGGTATAGATAGCCTGCCTGAGGGGGTTCTTCCTCGTATCCCCAGATCGGCAACAGCAAAAACAGGGCAATTCCGGTAATAACCCGCAGTAAAAAATTTACTATGGTGATGGTCTTGACCTGCTTGGGACTGTGAAGTTTTTCAAAAGTGAAAAGGATACCGCTAACAAATAATAACGAAAGGCAAGCGGCTCCTAACCAACCCACCAGAGGCTTTTCACCGGGGTTTACCAGGATGACCACCAGACCTACTACAGCAGCGCCTGGTAGTGCGACTTTAAGAATGCGAATGATCCCTTTCTTCATAAGAAGTGCCCTCCATATTTCGGATTAATGCAAGTGACCTGCCTGCCCGTGCCACCCAACTGTATTGCTGAGAAAGCTGGCGGGCATGGTGCGCCAGGCTGTTGCGAAGCTGTTCATTCTCTACCAGCCGCCGGATAGCCAGTGCCCACGCCTGGCTGTCATCTGGCGGACAGAACAAGGTGGTTTGTTCAGAAAGGACTTCATGGAAAACGGGGATCTCGCTGGCGACGATCGCCCGTCCACTTGCCATGTAATCGAACATCTTCATGGGATTGATCACTTTGGCGATATCCCCACCGCTGCTGCCGGATATTTTTTTCCCATAGGGCATAACCAGTATATCGCAGGCTGCCTGGTAAAGAGGGAGCTGCTGGTTAGTGATAAAGCCGGTCAGGGTGACATTAGTGATATTTCGTGTTTTTAATTCTTCTCGCCAGGGTCGTACGTGCTCTTCTTTGCCTCCCACCCACAGGAAATTGACCTGCGGTAGGCGAATGGCGATCTCGAGCAACAGGTCGACCCCTCTGCCGCGATAGAAATGCCCGGTAAAGCCAACGGTGATATTTTCCTCCAATCCCAGTTGCCGGCGGGCGCCGGTCGGGTCGGGCAGATGTTGGTATCGTTGTGGGTCGGTGCCGTTAGGGGCGATCTGTAGCGATCCCTGCCGGAATTTAAACCCATAGCGTTCTTCCAATCCGTCTGCCAGTGCACGAGTGGTGGTGAGGGAAAGGGTGTTTTGCTGGTGCTGGATGTATTGTTTGAACAGCAGCGGACCTATCCTCCCCATCGGGAAATCATGAAATTCCATCACACTGGTGAACATACGCCGTTGGGCAAAAACCGCACTTTGCAGCGCCCAGGTATACAGTACTTCTGCCACCCATTTTTTGGCTTCTTCAACGGCTTTCCAGCAGAAGTCGTATTGCTTAAGCGCTTTTCTGAAAGATAGCCATTCCACCGGGAATTCTATCTGCAATCCATATAGATCTGCCAATTCATCCCAGGATGCCGTTCTAAATTTTGGAACCCATAGCCGGACATCTGCGCCATTTTGTTTCAGCGCGTGGCAGACTTTCATCGCTTGTATGCTGTTGGCTGTGCTGGAGGGGATCTGGGATGTGGTAATGCATGCGATCTTCATGCGGATATCTCCTCCGGACCATCCTGTTTTTCGCGATGGTGGATCTCCTTCAATCCTCTGATCACGATCCCGCCAACGCTTACCAGGAAGAAGGCTGAGAGCAGCCCCGCCTCCATGTTCAATCCTAATGCCGGTACCAGCAGGACGGTCAGCAATACTTTCATCAATCCGCTGTATAAACTAAACCGGTAGGGAACCATCGGCATGCCGAGCGAAAGCAGCAGCGGTCGATTCCAGAAGAAGATATTGGCAAATCCCAGCCCGACCAGAAAGATCATCATCGCCTGGTAAGCCGGAACAAAATCCGCTCCATAGATACCCAGCAGCCATCTGCCGAAGATCGCCAGTCCGATGGATGCCACGATGGTCCACACTCCGGAAATAGCGGTCACTTTTTTAAGCAGCTCTTTCACATGCCCCCAGGCTTTTTGAGTGACTGCCCGGTTGATCTCAGGATAGGTGGTTGAGATGAACGGTGTGATGGGGAGCTGGACAAAATTGATGATCGCCAGGGCTGCTTTGGCATAACCCGCTTCCAACGGGGTCAAAAAATAAGCGATCCATAACACTTCGTTATCACGCACCAGCATGATGATGGTGCTGCTGATGTTGGTGCTGAAAGCGAA
>JAAZOK010000081.1 GCA_012797815.1 Chloroflexota bacterium
CATCGCAGAATCGGAGCGCTTCTTTGATGTTTTCTTCTTTGGCTCCACCGCCCAGAAAGATGGGCGTATCCAGTTTTGCTTTCTGCACTTCCTGCAGCATTTCCATCGATTCAGGGAAAGATAGACCGGTAATGATCAATCCGTTCGCCTGGCAGTAAACACTTGCCCAATGAGCAGCTTCTACCAGGGGCATTTCTCCCAGGGGTTGACCGGTGCGGTCATAAACATCTGCCAGAATGGCAATATCTTCCGCGTTGATGGTCTTGCGGTAGGTGATCGCATCATAAGCGCAGCCCTGTAGAATGCCTTCCGCTTTTATCATCACTCCTGTATACACTTTGATGCGCACAAACTGCGCCCCAACCGCCTGTGCAACTGCGATCGGTTCACGCGCACCATGCGCCATCATGCAAATGCCCAGTGCCAGCCCCGGGAATTCTCTGCGGATGGCTGCCCCCACCACGGATAGATATGCGACCGTATGAGGCTGAACAGTCGGAGCGATAGGTAGATCTGTCAGATCTTGAATATACAACGCCGGAACACCCGCTTTCACTGCCTTTTCCGTATTTTTCAAAGCAAAATCCACGATCTGGTCCATCGGCAGAGAGGTTGGTTGATTGGATGCCGGAGAGGGAGGTAAATGGAGCGCAGCAATGACCGTTGCTTTTTTCACGGGAAACAGGGTGTTCTTTTTTGTCATCTCCACTGCTCCCAGGTTGCGCTGGTACGAATACGGCTTATTCCACCGCCGCCCTCTGGACTCCGTCCGCCTTCAAAATCTCTGAAATACGCTTCTTTCTTTTCTTCAGCCAGATAAGCAGCCAGTAATTCGCCCGGAACCGCTGCGACGACCGGAGAGAACATCTCCTCGATCTCTGCGATCGGGAAATGGAAATCGGAAAGATTGATCAAATTGGTCGCGGTTTTCGGAGTGATCGCCGCTACCCGCCTGCCGATCTGCTTGGCAGCCACGGCAACCTCTTCGGCACGTGATAGATCGCGATCGTCATTAGTAATAATGAAAGTCGGTGTTTTCTCCTTCTTTTCAAAATACTGCAGGTGCGCCCATTCTTCCATATCCTGCCCGAGCGCAGCATCGCCGGTCGCTTCCAGCATCTTGGCAGCCGAGAACAACCCGGTGGCGAAGTTGGGACCGCTGCCGGCAAAGACAAATTCCTCTTCCCCAGCCCATTCTTTGGCAACTTTCTGCGCCACCGGTTCACTCATTTCGATGGTTTGTTTCAGCAGGGTTGAGAAATTGCGGATTTTTGCCCGATACGCCGCCGCTTCTTCATTGTTCAAGAGCCCTCTTATTTCGGCAAAACGTACTGCGATCAAATACAATCCAATCTGACTGGATAAATAACTGCGCACACCCGGAACAGCCAATCCTTCCGGTTCCGAAAAATGCGGAACGGGCACGTCGACCATGATCTCCGCCGCAGCTGCCACAGGGCTGCCGGGGGTGGCGGTCAATGCCAGTGTGGTAGCGCCCGCTTCGCGACCCATGCGCAGTGCTTCCGCAGTGCGGGAAACGGCGCCGGATACCGAGATGCCGATCACTACATTTGTTTTCGGCCCGGTCTGGGGGATCAAGCCCGCCGCATAGCGCGCAAACGTCATGGCAGTCATCGCATCATCCGGTAATTTAACCAGCGATTCAAACGCAAATTCTGTGTTGAGAGCGGCATGATGCGAATCACCACAGCCGGTTATATAAAATCTCTTCGCCGAAAGACAAAGCTCATGATCGATCTTTCTACGAATGGTTTCATCCAACGGATCAAAAATCTGCTCCACTAATTCCGGTAAACTATGAATCTGCTCAACCATGTAATTCATTGCAATTTATCTCCTTATCATGTTTTTCTATAAATTTCCTTACTTCCGCCGCAGAAGGCAGCCCTCTGCGAGCTCCAACCTGCTGGATCAGGATGGCCGATGCCGCACTGGCAAAATCCAGACAGGATTGAAAATCAAAATCTGAAAGCATTCCATACAGGAAAGCCGCATGAAAGCAATCACCTGCTCCGGTGGTATCTTTGATGGGAACTTTATAAGTCCCTGTAGTAAATTTCCCGGTTGCAGTGAATGCGTCAGCTCCATCGCTACCTCTGGTAAGAACGACCACTTCCGGTCCCAATGATAATATTTCTTTCACGCTGTCTTTTACATTAGCATTTCCGGTCAGTTTTTGCAGGGCATCTTCATCCGAAAAGACAATGTCTGCTGCTTTTAGCATTCTTTTTGCCGCATCAATATCCTGCAGCGTATTTTTTTCGAGGTCCACGGCGCTTTTCCCCCCTCCGCCATGCAACAGCCCTGCTACTTCCATATACCAATCATACGCATACAGGGCGGTATAGCCGATACGGGCATGACGCAGAGAGCTGCGCATCCCTGCGTTCAAGGGTGGTGGGGTCGGCAGGATCGTGACAACCAGGATGGTTCTTTCGCCGCCCGGTTGGACAAGGACAACGGTGAAATTGGACGAAGCATCTTTGTGAGGCTTTACATCTTCTATACCGACACCAAACTCCTGAAAACTCTCGATGATCCTTCGTCCAAAGGCGTCATCCCCTATCTGACCTCCCCATGCGGCTTTCAATCCCAGCCTGGCAGCCGCGCAGGCGGTATTGGCGATAAAGCCGCCCGGAAGCTGCCCGTGATACTGCGCGAGAAGTTTCTCGCCTTCCAGAGGATGGCGGGGAACATCCAGAACAAGGTCAACAGACGCACCACCCAAGCAGTAAAGGTCGATCATAAACTCATTTGATCTTTTCAAACAACAGATCTTTCCAGCGCTGGATATTGATCTTCCAGCAAACCTCGATGTTCGCCGGTTTGTTGGTCACACCCAGTTTATCAACCACCGTCATGCCACGCGTCGCTTCACCGCTAGTCTCGACATCCACATAATATGAACCGCGTTCGGTGCAGATATCCGGTTCCAGCGCCACAGCCATGGTGACCGGATCGGGAAGTGCCAGCCCCGGTTCGCTCAACCATTTTTTATTGGTTTCAATGGCGGTCGCGTTGCAGTCCAGCGTGAAATCAGCATAAGGTGTCTTGAAAGCACGCATCTGTTTCATCTCATCCGCAGAGAGATTGGCATCCCCCATGCAGTGTTCCCAGCCGACCATCAATATCGGAATACCCGAATGGAAGACGATCTTGGCAGCTTCAGGATCGATGTAAATATTGTATTCGGCAGCCGGCGAGACATTCCCCAGAGTAACCGCTGCACCACCCATAACGTAGCACATGGAGATCTTTTCCGCGATATCGGGAGCAAGGCGCAGCGCCAGCGCGATGTTGGTCAATGGACCTAATGTAACCAGGGTGATCTCGCCGGGGTTCGCCCGAACGGCTTCGATGAACGCGAAAACGCCATTTTCTTTCTGCAAAGGGAGAGATGCCTCGGGGTAATTCATATTCCCCATTCCATCTTCACCATGGAAAAAATATGCCCATTGCGGTTCGCGCAAAAGCGGGTGAATTGCTCCCATATACACCGGGGTTTTCTTTCCGCAAAGCTCCGTTGTATAACGAGCATTTTTTGATCCCTGTTCTGCAGGCACATTCCCGGCGACCACCGAGATACCCAATACATCCACGTCCGATGTTCGCAAAGCCATCAGAATCGCGACCGCATCATCGGATGCCGTATCCGTATCGATCCAAAACTTTCTCATTTTCCTCTCCTTTGATATTTATTTTGTCAGACGTTCTTTGATCAGATCAAGCACACCGCTTGAATCTACTTCCATACAAACCTCTGTTTCGACGCGGTTTTCCCACTGCTTATGCCAGTCTGCAGTTGTCTTTCCCTGGCAGTGCCCTTCGGTCTCCACAAAGACGGGCACACTCTGGGTCTTGAACAAACCCGGATCGATCAGATATGCAATGGCAGAAGGATCATGGGTATGGATGCTGCCCCCCATGCCACGAAAACGATCATGATATTCCTGATACACGGGCAAAATGCGCTTGATCAGGTTCGTGGCAGGATTTTCAACCTTGAACAATTCCGCGAAGTACTGAGGGGTCATGATCACCTGTTCCGTTACGTCCAATCCGACCATCACCACCGGGCAGCTCGCCTGCATCACAATATCAGCCGCATGGGCGTCATGGTAGATGTTGGCTTCGGCAACCGGAGAAATATTCCCTGCGATGGAGACTGCCCCACCCATCAGCACGATCTTCTTGATCAGGCTGGCAATGCCGGGATCTATTTCAAGGGCAAGCGCAATATTTGTCAGCGGTCCAACCGGCGCAAGGATGACCTCACCCGGGTAAGCGCGCACGGTATCGATGATAAATTCTGCTGCGGATTTCTCGATCGCTTTTCCTTTCGGTGGCGGGGGATTGGTATTGCCCATCCCATCACGACCGTGAACATCAGAAGCTATGCTTTCCAGTTCCATCAGCAATGGAACCTCACTCCCGCGGGCTACCGGGATCGAATCATGTCCTTCCAGTTCAACCAACCGCAGAGCATTTTGGGTGGTGGTTTCGATGACCGCATTTCCAAAAATACTGGTTAACCCTACTACTTCCAGTTCCGGCGAACGCAGTGCGGTGGTGATCGCAATGGTATCGTCAACGCCCGGGTCCGTATCAATGATAATTTTTTGTGCCATGGATCCTCTTTTCTTTACTTAGTCTTTCATCATACGCAACTGCACCTTCCGTTTGCGGGGACCATCGAACTCAAAGAACAGGATGCTCTGCGAACTTCCCAGCACCAACTGCCCATCTTTTATTATTAATGAAAGACTGCTTCCGATAAGTGCTGATTTGATATGTCCGGCTGCATCAGCCGGGGTGTCATAGATATGCTTGAAATCAACGCGGGTGGGCACAAGGCGATGGACTTCATCGACGATATCCAGGGGTGTCATACTATCCATACAGGAATTGATGGTGATCGCAGCAGTGGTGTGCGGTACAAAAACCACACACAGTCCTTCTTTAACCCCGCTGTCTGCAACTGCCTGCCGTATTTCTTCCGTAATATTCACAAGGCATTCGCTTTTTTCTGTATTGACTTTAATCTCTTTGAACATTTTCACCTCGGTACGTTTCGTAATACTGAACAATCATTTTCATGAGAATGTCATCCATCAGGATTGGACCCCTGAATTAAAAATCAGGAGGTGCTTTTCAAAACTGACAACACCTCCTCAATTGCTTTCTGTTCCATTGAATTGCATCTGCTCTTCCCGGATTCCAGGAAATCTACAAGCACATGCTTGCCAGGAAGGGAAGAGCCTGCCCCATATACGGTGGCAGCCAGCGCTCCCAGCGCACTGGCAAGAATGGTTGAAGCTTGAAGGCTGAGCTGCTTCATCCAGCAATACAGTAATCCCGCGGTGAATGAATCACCTGCGCCGGTGGTATCCACCACATTGATGGAGAAAGAAGGAAATGTAAATTTCTCTTCGGGGCTGTAAACAACACAGCCTCTCTCCCCCATTTTCACGGCGACAATTCGTATTCCCATGGAGATCATTTCTCTGGCGGCTTCATCCAGAGTTTTTCCTTTGAAAAGCACAGAAATCTCCTGTTTTCCTGTAATGCAAATGGTCAGTTCAGATAAAAGCCGCTGCAGTTCATCCGGATTTCGAACCACGGGGTCGAGACCCGTATCCAGGCTCACCGGAATATGATTTTCCTTCGCCAGTTTCACGGCAGCCCAGGCGCTCTCCTTTTGAGGAGATTCCAGAAGCGCATAACCGGATATATGCAACAGCCCGACGTTCTGAAAGGTGCTTCCCCGAATATTTTCAGGAGAAAGTCGCGTGTTGGCTCCCCTGTAAGAGAACATGGTTCTTTCGCCGTCAGGGGTAACGATGATGAACGTAAGCCCTGAAGCATATTCTGCCTTCGTAAAAATAGCTTCCGTCCCGATATTCGTCTTGGCAAGGTCCTGCCTGATCTTCTCCGCCCAGACGTCTTCTCCGACACAACCCAGTAAAGCCGCTTTCTGCGAGAGGTTATCCAAAACGAAAGCGGTATTCACTACCGCTCCACCAATTGCCACGCTCATCTGGGAAGCCAATCCATCTCTTCCCGGAACCGGAAATTCTGATACCGGCAGAACAGTATCGATATTGATATCCCCCATCAACAGAATTTCACCATCCGTCATGCTTCTGTTTCTCCCGATCGGATCGCTTTCACAAAATCAGCGATCAGGTCGATGTCTTTATCCGTATTGCTTCCCGGAACATTGGTCGAAGTATTGCTGTCCACACCCCAGGGATGGACTTTTTCGATCGCCGGTCGAACGTTCGCAGGAGTCAATCCGCCTGCCAGGATCACAGGAATCTTCACCGATTGAACAATGCGCAGGCTGACGTTCCAATCGTGAGTAAAACCGGTAGCGCCCACGCCTGGGAATCCGGTGCGCTTCGTATCCAGCAGCAGCAGGTCGCTAACCTCGGCATACCGTTGAGCGACAGCAACACTTTTTTCATCCTCTACCGGAATGGCTTTCATGAGGCGGATGCCTTTATCCAAGCGCCCGCGCAGTTCGCGCATCTTCTCCACATCCACCAGATCGAGATCCGATGAGACATGCACAATATGCGGTCTGACTTTGTCAACCATTCTGAGGATTTCGTCGACTTCGGTAGCCATGGTCAGGGCTACCGAAGTTGTTTTTTCCGGAAGTGAAGCGGCAATTTCATGCGCACCTTCAAAACTCAATTCAGCCGGTACTTCATCATATTTTCCTGCGACAAATCCGATATGGTCTACGCCCAATTGAGCGGCTTCCAGCGCAGTCTTTACATCCGTAAAAGCATAAATCTGAATGATCATCTTCACTTACCATTTCTATATTTAATCAATTTATCGAACTACTTTATTTTTCACCATTGGCAATTCTGGTCATTTCACGTTCCTGGAAGCGTTTGGTCTGTTCGATGATCTTCGAGCGATTGCGAACACCATTCAAAACCAGCGCCAGGATCGTGATCACGTAAGGGATCATCTGCACCAATTGGGAAGGGATATTCAACGTCCCCAGCTGGTTTGAAAGCGCGTCTGCCACACCAAAGATGATGGCAGCCAGCACGGTCCCCCAGGGTTTCCTTCCACCCAGGTATACGGCTGCAAGAGCAATAAAGCCGCGCCCGGCCGTCATATCACGCTGAAACGATGAAAGGTACGCCATGGAAAGATTCAGCCCGCCCAATGAGGCGAGAAAACCGCTTATTAACAGAGAGATAAATTTTACCCGGCGTACGTTAATTCCCACCGAAGTGGCAGCCACCGGCTCTTCTCCCACTGCCCTTAAGTGCGTTCCAAATTTGGTGTGGTAGAGCAATCTTTCGACCAGGAAAGCGAGAATGAAAGCCAGGTAAACAAAAATGTTATGCCCTGACAGCACCGTACCCAGGAAAGGGATATCTTCGATGAACGGAATATTGATCGTGGGTACCATGCCGCTCGCCAGGGTTGAAGTGCTGCCTTTGTCTCCGGTGAGCATATACAGCAAGAAAATGGTGCCGCCGGAGGCAAGAATGTTGAAAGCGGTACCGGCCAGAATGATATTGGTTCCCAGATACAGGTGGAAATAAGCCAGCAGCCCGGAGAAAAGGATTCCCGAAGCAATGCCGGCCAGGACTCCCAGCCATATATTTTGCGAAAACCCAGAGACGATCACACCGGTAAAAGCCGAAACCAGCATCGTTCCTTCCAGAGCAATATTGATGGATCCGGAAAGGTCGGTGATCAAGCCGCCCAAAGCCGGCAGGATCAACGCCGTGCTGATGCGAAGAACACTGGCAATGAATAAGGCACTAAAGATGCCCTGTAACACTAAATCAATCTTCATGAGAGCCTCCTTCGGGCAGAGTTAATCCCTTCTTGGTCTTGGCTGATTTCTGTCCTTTTTGATCTTCCATGCGTCTTTGCACCATCGGAAGAATGCTTTCTGCCGTCACGAACAGGATGATCAAAGCCTGGATGATGTAGATCATTTCTCTGGATATATCCGTAGAGCGTTCCATGATATTGGCACCTGCGCGCAGATAGCCATATGCCAGAGCTGTAAAGGGAACAACGATCGGGTTGTTACGAGCCAAGATTGCCACGATAATACCTTCAAAAGCCATACTGATGGAAATGTTCGTGACAATGTGATAATTAATACCCATCGTCAGGTGAGCCCCCGCAAGTGCACCATAGATACCGCTGACTGCAAATACCAGGATAATGGTTCTATTCGTATTAATACCGCCATAGCGGGCAAATTTTGCATTGCTGCCGATCATGCGAATTTGATAACCAAACGGAGTCCTGAAAATCAGGTAGTATGCAATAATCACACCAATGATCACGATATACAGCATGATAGAGATATTGGTCTGACTGGCAAATTTATCATGGATGCTGCTGAGAAATGGTACGTTGGGGATAAAAGAAGGCAAAATTCCCTCTTCAGGGAAAAGTGCAGAAATATTGTAGCCTGCATCGGCTGGTTTGATGAAATTTACCAGAAAGTAATCGTAGATCTTGATGGCAATGGTATTCAGCATCAATGTTGACACGATCTCATTCGCGTTGAGGTATGCCTTCAGGTAACCCGGAATCCAACCCCATATAAAACCTATCACCATGGCGCACAGTAAAGCGAGAGGAACCCTTAATATGGTAGGGAGTGGCGCATAAAGCGCAATCACGCCTGAGACCAGAGCACCTAAAACCAGCTGCCCCTGGGTGCCCATACTGAATTGATTGGCTTTAAAAGCGATCGCTACCGACAACCCGACCAGGGTTAACGTGATCGATTCTTCGATCCAGTCGCCGAAGCGATTGAATTTGCTCAATGGACCGCCCAGAAATGCTTTATAAGCAGCAACCGGATCCTCAGAAACAAACATGGTGATAATAAAGCCGAGGAGAAGAGCACTTCCAATAGCCAAGATAATTCTAAGCGCTTCTCGAACAGCAGAATTAGAGAGAAGTTTTTTCATAATAAAGTCTCCATTTCTTGCGCTGTTTGACGTTTGACTCCCAGCATATAAACTCCCAATTCCTTTTCTTCCAGATTAGAAGTATCCGGGAATACACCGGTGATTTCCCCTTCGAACATCGTGATGATACGGTCAGAAAGACTCATTACTTCAGCAAGGTCTGCAGAAACCAGCAGCACTGCCGTACCTTCGGTACGTTTCTTCACCAATTGATTGCGAATGAATTCAGTTGCTCCTACATCAATTCCACGGGTGGGTTGGGCGGCAATCAGGATTTTCGGATTTGAGGAAAATTCGCGCGCCACCACCACCTTCTGCATGTTCCCTCCGGAAAGAGAGGAAACCGGCAGGTTCCCGCTGGGAGTTAGAATATTGAACTTTTTGATCAATTCATTCCCATTTTTTTCAATCTCTTCCTGATCAAGCAGCATGCCATGCCGAATGGGGGGTTTCGAATAACGATCGACGATCAAGTTATCATCGATGGATTCCGGCAGCGCCAGTCCATTCGTCAACCGGTCTTCCGGAATATGCGCAACGCCAGCTATACGAACTTCATGCGGGGTCTTTCCAGTAACCACTTTCTCATCTACCGCAGCATGCCCGGAAGCAGGCGCGCGTAAGCCGGTCAGCACCTCAATCAATTCGGTTTGTCCATTGCCCTCAACACCGGCAATTCCTAAAATTTCACCCTCGTAAAGATTAAATGAAACATCACGCAGCATTGGACGTCCCGTTTCTGAAATATAAGAGAGGTTATCCACAGACATAACTTTTTTTCCGCGCTTCACCGGGCTCTTTTTAATATCCAGAAACACTTCACGTCCAACCATCATGCGTGCCAAGCCCTCCTTGGTCGCCTCGGAAGTCTTCATCGTTCCCATGACTTTGCCATTGCGCATAACAGTAACGCGGTCAGAGATCTCTTTTACTTCCCGCAATTTATGGGTGATGAAAATAATGGTTTTGCCTTTTTCAACCAATACTCGAACTGCATTGAACAGATCGTTGGTTTCCTGGGGAGTCAGAACAGCAGTGGGTTCATCAAGAATCAATATTTCTGCCCCTAAATAGAGAATTTTCAGAATTTCAATTCTCTGCCGCATCCCGACATTGATCGTCTCGGTGATTGCGGTCGGTTCAACAAATAGTCCATATTGTTGGGACAAATCTTTCGTAACATTGACAGCTTTTCTTTTATCTAATCGAATACCCCTGGTTGGCTCATGCCCCAACACGATATTCTCCGCAACGGTAAAGGAAGGTATCTGCATGAAATTCTGGTGAACCATCCCTACGCCTGCATTCATCGCATCCAGTTGATTTCTGAAAACAACATGCTTCCCATTGATGAGGATTTCACCTGAAGTGGGCTTTTCAGAGCCGTATAAAATCTTCATCAATGTGGTTTTCCCGGCTCCATTCTCTCCTACAATGGCATGAATTTCACCTTTTTCAATTTCAAAATTAACACCATTATTAGCAACGACCCCATTTGAATATACTTTTACAATATTATGCATTTCAACCAGTGGTGCCATTTTGCCTCCAGTTCTAACACAGAGTGTAGACAGAGGTTATACAACCTCTGTCTACAAAAATCTTTTTCTTTCTAGAAAGCGGTGTCGACAGTGATGCTCCCGGCAGCAAGATCTGCTTCTACCTGGATAATCGCATCTTTGATATCCTGCGGAGTTAGTTCATCATAGATATCATTTTTCGCCAAACCAACCCCATCTTCCGCTACACCTAATGCCTCACTCGTCCCGTAGGGCAAAGTTCCTTCCAGGTGAAGTTTCAGTGCACGATATAAGCTGTTATCCACTTTCTTCATCATGGAAGTAGCGATCACTGCTGCGAGTTCAGGATTGGTATCTTTGATGATGGTTGCCTGGTCTGAATCAACACCAATGGCATAGTTACCGGTTTCCAGAGCAGCCTGGAAAATACCATCCCCGGTCGCGCCTGCAACCTGGAAGATGTAATCAGCACCCTGCTGGTACATGGCTAAAGCCTGTTCCTTACCCTTGGCGGCATCGTACCAACCACCGGCATAGTTAACAAGTACCTCAATATCAGATGACACAGATTTTGCGCCCTGGGTATAGCCAACAATAAAGTCATCGATCACCGGGATGGACTGTGCGCCAATTACCCCCACAATTCCGGTCTGGCTCATCATACCGGCAAAAACACCGGCGATATAGGAACCTTCATTTTGCTTGTAGGTAACCGAGTAAACATTCTCGCAAGCATTGGTGCAGTTGTCGGGATTAACAGCCGAGTCGTAGATCATGAAACGTTTGTCGGGATAGTTACCGGCAATTTGCTCAAGGAATTCCGTCATCTGATAGGTGCCGAGAACCATGATGTCATAATCTTCGTTTGCCGCTGCATCTTCCAACCCGGGCTGCCATGCGGCAGGATCAGAACCCATTTCGATGGTCTTGTAAGTGAAACCGAAATCTTCTGAAGCCTGTTTAACGCCACGTTCAGCCGAATCGAAGAAGGATTTGTCACCGAGAGTGCCATTCACCAGGTGAATAACTTTAATAGATTCTTCTGCTGGTGCTGCTTCTCCTGCTGGCGCAGTTTCCTCTGCCGGGCTAGAGCACGCAGTAAAAACCATTGCCGATACGATCAGCAGTGCTAAAAACACAAAAATCTTGCTCTTCATCGTTTCTCCTTGTATTTATTTAGGTTTAATTTTTAAGCTATTTTACGTTCTACCCTTTATATTAAATGCTTTCCGCTCCACCTCCTTGGTTTTTCTGAATAAGTGAAAAATATGACTTCTACTTATAAAATTCAACTACTAATTCTTTTTAAAGATCAATTGTTAAAAGCCCACGCAATAACGCGATCGTATTTTCGATGTCCCGCAAATCCGCCATTTCAACCGGTGTATGGTGATAACGGATGGGTATAGAAATAGCGCACGCTCTTGCGCCATTCTTTACATAAATCACCGAAGTGGCGGCAGTGCTCATGCCGATGGAAATTTCATCTTGCAGCGGAATATTTCGCTTTTGCGCTGTTTCACAAACGAGATTGGTCAATGCCTGATTTGGAACAAAAGCAGCCAGCTTTCCACGAATAGCATCCATCCATTTCACCGCCGGTCCAGACCCCAGGCGAATATCACTCTGCTGTCCCTGCAAATCTGGTGTATCAAAGGCGAATGTGCCATCCACTCCGATCAATACTTCAGGTTCAACGGCATTGATCGCTGCCACACTGCCAATCAAAATTGATTCTTCCTGTACAGAAAAAGTCAGATAGAGATCACATGCCAGTTCTTCCGGTTTAACATTGCGGGCTAACTGCATCAAGCAATAGCATCCCAAACGATCATCCAGTGCTTTCCCACAGACCAACGACTTTCCCAAAGTTTTCAGGGGAGAATTCCAGGTCAGCACATCTCCCGGGCTCACTCCCAACGCAAGCGTTTCTTCTTTCGAAAAAGTTCCCACATCGATAAAAACTCTGGAAAAATCAGAGATGAATTCCTTGCTGTCAAGATGTTGGGGGAGAACACCTGCCACCGCTGGCAGACATCCTTTGGAGGTCCATAGTGAAAGGCGGCTGCCGGGCAATGCCCTTATACTAGTACCCCCCATACGTTCGATTTTCAGGAAGCCATTATCCAGAATGCGCTGTACGATGAAGCCGACTTCATCCATATGCGCAACAAGCATTACCCGTTTTCCCTTTCCTCCAACATGTACGATCAAATTTCCTAAATGATCAATGCGACAATCACAGATAGAAGGCAAAGAGGAGCGGATAAAATCCGCAACTTGCCCTTCCCTCCCGGGAACCCCGGGGAGCTCGACCAATTTTTCCAGAATCCCAACTTCTGACTTCTCGATCATCATTTCCGGGCCTCACTTCGCAAACTCTTCATTTTATTGATCTTGGCATCGAGCAACCTGGCATCACCAATATCCTTTCGATGGCGCAATGTGGCGGGCTCTATCCGGTCAAGCAGTGCTTCCATTTTGGTAGAAATACTGCCCGGGTCATCCCCCACCCCCACGATGGCAAGTGCCCGGGAGCCGAGCGTTTCAAATCCTTGCGGTTTTTCGACAAGGGACGCGAAGATCAAAGAAAATCCCTCGCGACTGATCTCATCCTCGTCAAAATCAACCAGCACATGTTCATTTCCGGATTGCGGATAAGCAGCCGGAACCACGTACTTGCTCAAGGATGCCTTGGGCAAAAAAGCTGCTGCATCTTCGTCCAACGATCCGTCAGCCAGATTTGCGAGAAAAAGCGGAGCGTCCGCTCTGAACAAGGTCATCAGATTGATCGCCTCCGGATCGCCCAGACGAACATTGAACTCGATCACCCGCACACCCTGAGCCGTAGCGATGAACTGACCGTAGAGAAAGCCACGGTAATTTTCATGTGATTCCTGTTCGATTGCCTTAACCGTCAACTGCAGGATGGTGTCTGCTTCCTGCAGGTCTGCTTTTGTCAAGAATGGCAGCGACCCATCTGTCATGGTATAAGCGCCCATCCCACCGGTCATACCGCCCCGGTCACCATCGAATGCATATTTGAAATCTTGGGCAACCGGCATTGCAGATAATTTGCCATCAGAGACAAAAGCAATACGTGAGAATTCCTCGCCGATCAGCCGTTCCTCAAGCAATACCACACCATCCTCATCCAGGGCACTCTGCACCCGCTGCAAGGCATCTTCCATGGTTTGAAAATGGACCCCCATCACACTTACTCCCTTTCCGCCTGTCAGTCCAATGGGTTTTACCGCGACCTGTCCGACTTCATTGATAAACTCACGAGCAGAGGTAATATCCTTCACTTCTTTCCAGCGTGGGGAGCCCCTTTTGACCCGTCTGCGAAGGAGATCGCGCATGAAAACCTTATCCCCTTCCAGACGTGCCTGGGTTTTGGATGGACCGACCACTTTTATCCCGGAGTGGCGAAGGCTGTCACTCACCCCGGCAATTAGCGGAACTTCTGGTCCAACAACCACAAGTTCCACCCGATTGGTCGTGAAGAAATCTTCGATCCCATGGATATCACGCATATCCCCTATTAATGACAAAACAGCCATCTTTTGAATTCCTGGATTTTGATGGCTGCCATACACAAAGAGAGAATCACGCGACGGATATCTGCACAACGCTTTTGCGATCGCATGTTCCCTTCCACCGCTACCGATCAAACCAATTCTCATTTTTCCTCGACGCTCCTTAATGGATCAAAACGGTGGGAAAGCACAGTAAATTGATAACGCTCACTCAGGTAAATATTCTTGTTCGATTCAATGGGAGTGCCACCCGCCAAATAAGTAGTGGATTCGGTATACAGCAATGGGGTTTGCGGTGAAACTTTAAAGATCTCCGCAATGTAATTATCGGCGACCACCGGTTTGATAACAGTTTTTTGCCAAGAAAGAACGTGGTTATATTGCTTCTCGAAAACATCATAAAGCGATTTATCAGTGAAATCGTAATCAAGCAAGCCGGGGCACAGGTTCTCAGGGATGAATGTGACCTGATATGCAATGGGGTACTGGTCGGCGAAACGGATACGCTCTAATTTGAAAACCCAATGGTCTTCCGGAATCTTGAGATTGGTTGCATGAAACGGTTCGGGGTGTTCTCTGGTAAAGCAGATCACTTTTGAGGTTGGGTTAAGCTTCTTTTCGTTGATCTCTTCAGAGAAGCTCATCAGGGATTGCAATCCGTAATCAACTTTAGGTTGGCTGACAAATGAACCCTTACCCTGGATGCGAAAAACGATACCCTCATTTTGAAGAGTCTCGATAGCCTTGCGAGCGGTGTTACGGCTGACATTGAATTTTTCCATGATGTCACTCTCTGACCAAATGCGACTTCCGATTACGATCTCTCCGGAGTCTATTTTTTCACGGATCAATTCACAAATCTGTAAATAAATTGGCTTATAGCTCACACGGGAAATTTGCGGCACGCTAATCCTCACTATTTAAAGGGTTAACCCAACAAGTTGTTGGAATCCATTATACATCATCTCCTCTTAAACACCAACGACTTGTTCTGGCTTTTTGCACCGTCAAAGGCTGTGCATATATTTAAGAGAAGATCAGAAAGTTATGGAAATAAATTAGGTTTCTGCTAAAAGTGGAGTTGGGTGTCATCAATACCAGCCCTTTGGCACAGCACATCCTTCGAAGGGGGATATCTATCGCTATTTGTTCAACTCTGATCGCACAATTATTACCGTGATAGTTGGACGGTCAACCAAGATATAGGGTTTAAAATGGGAATCGACACGCTTAAAAAGCATTAAATAAATAGAGACGCCAAGAAAACCGGCATCTCTATAGAAAAACTATCTTAAAAACTTACTCGTGAATGGGGATGTCTCTCCCCTGCGCATGAAGTGACCAGATGGTCCCTCACCGAGGAATTCGGAAAACCAGGATTCATGTTCAATTTCCTCATTTAAAATGGCGAGGACGAGATCATAGGTGCGATGATCTTTCCCACAGGTCATGTCACAAAGATGGGAATATCCACGCACAGCACAACGCTCTGCCTCCACCAGCACTTTAAGAATATCCATAACGTTCGTTGGATCTTCCGGAAGGTTTGCTGCCGGACAGGCAGAGATATCATGGAAAACCTTCATGTCATCCGGAAGCCTTCCCCCTAGCTCGTAAATTCGCGGGACCAAAGCTTCAAAGTGATTCCGATCTTCAATCCGAGCGGTTTCGGCAATTTCTTTCAACCCTTCACCTTCAAGCCCTATTAAGTTGGCGCGTAGGATTGTGTAATAATAAAATGTCGTTAGTTCGGCAGATGCGTTTTTAATTAACAGATCTACCAATTTATCAAGGTCCACCCCTGATTTTTTAACCATTTCTTGTGCTACCCTAGCCATTGTAACCTCCGTTTCAACGTCTTTCTAATTGATCTATTCATAATTGTTTCCAACTACTGTTTCCTATTCTGTCTCCTTTCTGATCGCCCACGGTGAAACTAATTATCCGTTTGTGCGTTATCCGCTTTATTGATGATCTTTTGACAATCCGGGCAATATCCAAAAAAAGTAATTTGTTGCCTCAAAACCTGAAATCCGCCTAACTTTTCCTCGGAAATCTGCCCCTCTTTATCAGAAGCTTCCACATCAATAATGCGATTGCAGTTTAGACAGTAGAGGTGATCATGAACCTCCGTTTTCGGATCATAACGCGTGACATCATCACCCACCACATGTACTACATCAACTATCTCCAGTGCTTTCAGTTCGTTGAGTGTGTTATATATTGTCATTTTGGAGATGTCAGGCATTTTCGTTTTCATTTCCCGGTAAATATCTTCTGCATTGGGATGATTTTCATTCCCCAGCAGAATTTCAAAAATTGCCCGACGCTGCGGTGTAATCTTATACCCTTCCTGGCGAAATCTTTTTATGACATCTTCAATTTTTTTCATTATTTTATATTAATTATTTATTTGTACTTATTATAATTTAAGAATCAATAAATTGCAAGCCGGCTAAAGTTTCGCCGGCATTTTTAATTCATTTATCACTATTTAATATTTACAGGAACCACATTTGGGATTCATGGGTTGAAATACTTGAAAAGTTGCTATACGTGCAAATTAAAAATTATTCAGATCATCGATGATGTTGGCAAGGCTGAGCACTAAATCACTGATAGATATATGCGTGGGGTGGCCCATAATTAATGTTCTTCAGTTGTTGATCACTGATAAAAAAACATACCGACCATTCCCCATAATGAATGAAGGAATCAATCGGATGTGTACGTACGTTAAAACACGATTTTTCCCATTTGTATCCCATCCCAGTTCGTGGGAAATACCCGTATTCTTACAGTTTTTTAGAGGTGCGCATCTCCATGATTATTGGATTCTATGAGATCGACCACGTCCAGAAGCGAGTTTTCAATTGAAAATGCTTCTCGGACGATCTCTTCTGTTGGAGAAACCATATCCGGAACCATCACGGTCATCGCACCGGACGCAATACCTCCCTTGATCCCATTAACAGAATCTTCAATGATCATGCATTCCGCAATAGGAATTCCCAATTCGGCAGCTGCATGTAAATAGATCTCGGGATCCGGTTTACTATGTTGGATCATATCCCCTGTAACAATCACCGTAAATGGATTTTTTATCCCTGATTTTTCAAACAAATAAGCAACTCGGTCCGGATAACTTGCCGTTGCGATAGCCTGATGGATATTCTCACGATTGAGATAACTGATAATTTCGCTGAACCCTTTTTTCACTGCCACCCCCTCGGTATCGATGATCTTCTTGATGTGCCCCTGACGCCACTCAAAGACCTTTTTCCCAAATTCATAATCACCTAAAAATTTAGTGTAGATGTCAAATACATGATGGTGGTTCACTCCCATGATCTCAACAAAGAATTCATCATCCAGCTTGACATTGAATTCTTTTTCCGCCAGTTTCCACACTTGCCTTGAAATGCGCTCAGTATCAAAAATAACTCCATCCATGTCAAAAATTACCGCTGAAATCTTCATGCCACAATCCTTTTTTATTAATAATCCCAGCGAGTATAACATCCCTTGATTCCAGATACCCGATTTTCACCAAAAATAAACTCAATCTAACAAAATCGGTCATTGGTAAATACGATCCGCTCGAAAAATGGAATCAAGTAAGAAGAAGTCGCAAGTCGATATTTGCTTGACGCTATATCAAGGATTTATTCAAGGAAATATTTTCACTCTTACAAATCAGACCCTCTTAAAATTTACGCACAGACCAATTTGTCCGTCACGATAGAGAAAACTGAACGCATTTTTCTACCGCAGTGAGTCTTTAACTCAATTGAGATCTCAAAAATATCCTGTAGTCGCTACATGGTAAATGTTGAAGTCTTTATTTGACGCTAATCTGCACAGCTTTGACCACCACTCGCCAACGGTATTCTCCCGTTTGCTCATCATACCCTCTACAGGTGATCAGCGTCAGCCATGGATAATCTTCGTGATCAAAAGCACTATTATCATCAGGTCGAACCCATTGGTCTACTTCGCGCACAGAGTAGGTGTATTTCTGACCCCATGCCTCAATGATAATTTCATCTCCCCAGTGAAGATCAGCCAGACCCACAAATGGACCGGGGTACCCGTTGGCATCATAAACATGTGCCGTAATAACGCTATTACCCTGCCAGGTTGGGAAGGCGGTTCCTGTCAGCCAACCAGCATTACCTTCCAGCCATGTCAGATCCCATATTCCACTGTCCATCTGTGGTACACCGATGATGGGAAGATCGAGATTGAGATTGGGAATGACGATATGAAGATCCTGAAATCGAGTATAGGAAAGATGTGCTGGCTGCGACGGAAGCACCGTCTTCGACCCCGGTTTAAAACCGGTAGCAGGTAATTGAGAAATCCCTGGAGCCCATACCTTTGACGCCAATGCCGCACGTGCCTCACCTGAATCATCCACATCCCCATCGCCGTTACGATCGATATCGATCGTCGCAGCATTGGTAGAACTGTTTATGCCGGTATCCAATAAAATATTAAAACTGATGGTTATGGCATTTTTAGCATCTTTGGGATCCGTCACTCCAAAATCCGGTCCAATTGTTCCTTCCCAAATGATCTGTCCGCGCAGATTTGCCGGTGTGGGACCCTCATAATAACAATACTCGGTGGTTGTCCCGCCGGACGATGTGCAGGATACCCCTAACGTTGTCGTTCCTGAAGGATGAGTACCGGGGGGTAAGGGATAGCCACTATCCGTAGAGGTCGGATAAAATGTCGAATTCTCCGGGATGGGATCATGAACAACCCCTTTGACATCCACAATATTGGTATCGTTGATCCAGATCATCGTCCATTCCAGATAGGGTTGTCCCGAATCATCCACTCTTTTAATACCAAAGGGTGGATCGAACAAATCCGCTCCAAATTCGGTGCCGGTAGCCTGATTATTATTCGTAGGATCACCATCATGATCCGGGTCGGGATCTCCACCGGTTTGTGATATGTCAGTTGTTGTACCAAAAACACTGTGTTCCGCCGAGACTTCAACACTATTATAAAAAGGTCCACTGGAAGTGGGGATCACATTTACGACCAGTGTAATCGTTTTTTCTGCATAAGCAGCGATAGAATTACCCCCAGCTAACAGATCGATGTCAGAAGAACCATCAAAACCGCCATTAAAAGTAAGATCAGCGCCACTGACCGATTCGATACTAAATTGAGTGGGTAAGGGGAAAGTGGTTGCGAGGTCTTCGGTCACCTGCAAATCTGTCAGGGCAGCGTTGCTGTAATTTTTGATCAGAATGGAATAGGTTACATCAAAACTGCCCGCGCTGACTTCCACTATGCTCACTTCTTCTTTCGCCAAGCCGATCGAAGCAGGTGTGAGCAGATAAATCGTCTTCTGGGCACTCTTTGAAAGAACACTGCTATCCGGAGCCGTTCCGGTTACACCGGCATAGTTCGTGTAGAAACCGGCATCGACATGTGTTTGATCAACAGTGACCGAACCCTGGCATTCCAGGATATCCCCTGGCGCAAGGGCAAGGGGTTGTGCCGGGTTGCAGGAGAATCCTGCCAGATCCGGATCAGAAATAGAGACGGCAGAGAGAGTCACATTACCCGTGTTCTCCACCGTAACCGTAAAATGAAGCACATCCCCATCAGCGCTAAAATATGTTTCCGTGGCGGTTTTTTGAATGGTCAAATTGGGATTTTGATCTGCATTAATAGTGACATCAGCTTCCTGGGTGAGGATTGTATGGGATGGTGTTTCCGCCGATGTGCTGGCAACATTCGTGAAATAACCCCGATCCAGATCTGCCTGTAATATTGCATAAGTTCCCGTACATTCCAGTTTTTCACCGGGCGCCAGCACGGCTGGCTCACTTACGTTACAGGTCTTGGCGGTCAGTTCCGGATCGGTTATCGAGACGTTGGTTAATGTCACGTTTCCGGTATTCGTGGCTGTCACTTTGAAATTCAACTCATCGTC
Organism: Chloroflexota bacterium; assembly: GCA_012797815.1. Classification (GTDB taxonomy): domain Bacteria; phylum Chloroflexota; class Anaerolineae; order Anaerolineales; family Anaerolineaceae; genus UBA4781. The sequence continues at coordinate 20,012 of JAAZOK010000081.1, forward strand.
CACTGCCACATAGGTCGTTTCCGTGGCGGTTTTTACCAGGCTTATTTCAGGGGATTGGTCAGCCGTGACTGTGGCAGAAGCTTGATTCGATGTCGTGGTGCCATCGCTGGCAGTGGCATGGTTGGTGACCGAACCGGAATCCATGTCTGCCTGGGTAATGGTATAGGTCGCAGAGCAATCAATGGATTCATAGGGATCCAAACCCCCAACCGGCAAAGCATCACACACTACCGTCGTTTTATCATCAGCGATCGTGATCGCATCTGTGATTATGGTGCTCCCTGAATTGGTGACCATATAGTCATATGAGATCACACTATCCGCAGCAATATAGGTGGTCGGAGATGCGTTCTTTGAAAGTGTCAACGCCGGAACACTGGAGGTAATATACAATCCATCACTTCCAGTATTATTGCTTTCGTTGCTTTCAGATGAGATAACATCATCGGGGTCAACCGCAGCAGTATTGTTCAAACTGCCACCAGCAGTAGGAGTAGCATTCAATGTTACGGTGAAAGTGCCCGAACTACCACCAATGCTTACATTCCCGCCATCGGCGGTACAGGTCAATATCAAACTATTGATCGCACAGGAGATCGTTCCAGAACCAGTGATACCGGATTGTGCCGTTACACCGTTCAAGATGTAAGATGCCGAAGCGGGCAAGGTGTCAGAAAGAATGATCTGCCCCGCTGAAAAATCGGCATCAACCGGACCAAGATTATCAACCTTGATCGTCCAGTTGAAAGCGACGCCCTGAGTCCCATACCCGCCGCTATTATTGCTCTTCGTTACAACCAGATCGGGTTGATTGGCATAAATAGTAAGACGGTCCGTATTGGATGAAACCCCATCGATCTGTGCATAGGCAGCATTGGTTAGCGACCCGGTCACCACATCAGATGCCGTTACCGTATAAGTTGCCGTACAGGTAACGCTCTCCGATTGATCCAAAAAGGCATCGCCGTTGCCGGTGGTCGAAAGGGCGGGGCATAAAACACTTACCTTCGTGTCACTAACCGTCAGTGGACCGGCAAGAGAACTGGCGCCGTTGTTTGTCACCAGATAGGAATAAGTGATGCTGTCGCCGGCAGATGAAAAGGAGTTTTGCACAGCACTTTTTTCGATAACCAGATCAGAGATGGCATAGGTTGCACTGGAAGTATCTTCATAAGTTATCCCATCATATATTCCGGAAGCAGATACGGTATTGGTAAATTGTCCGGAACTGATTGAGGTGACGGGACCCAAAACGCAATTGGCAGTAGGGTCCTGGGTGGGCGAGGCAGCCGGCAATGTTGAAGGCCAACTACACGAGGAAAGATCGATATCCGGGTCCGAAACCGTCAGGCTGCTCAACGCAACATCACCGATATTCTCGACCTGGATACGATAGTACACGTCTGTACTGGCAGCGGTATTGAGGAAACCAGACCAGGGACCTGCGGGATCAGAGGAAACCTGTTTTAGAACCTGGATGCCCGGATAATGACCGGTCACTGCCAATGTGTCGGTTGCATCTTCTACTGTCAAACCACTTACCGAAGTGGATAAACTGGCAGCATTATCATAATTAAAGATGCTATCTGAAGTCACCCGCACCGTGATCTTGCAGATCTTCCCCGCCGCAATACTCCCATTGATCATTTGGATGGAGTCGGAGCCCGGCACAGCGGTCAGTGCAAAAGCCGGATTGCTTTCGGTATCACATCCGCTGGTAACCGCTCCGGAGGGATCCGCGACGACCAGCGCATTCCCCCCTCCATCGGAATACAGCGTATCGTTCAATGTAATCCCATTCAAGGTTACATTATTGGGATTGGAAATCGTAAATGTGAGAGTACTGATCTCTCCAGCGTAAATTGGATTAGGGCTGAAATTCTTCGAAAAGCCCGGGGGCGAAACGATATCCAGGGTTGCAGTAGCGGAACCGGTGGAGCCAGTATTGGTCCCTGATTCGTGAGATGAGATAAATCCCGATGTGTTCTCGTATGTCCCTATAGTTGTACCGCTCACATCCAGCGAAATTGTACATCCGGCGGGTGTCAGGGTAGCACCGCTTAGAGATAGTTGGTCACCACTGGCGGAAAATGTGCCCCCACAGGCATTGTCAATGTTGGGAGTTGCTGCCACCTGCAATCCTGCCGGCAGTGTATCGCTGAATGCCACCTGGGTAAGATCCGTTGTATTGGGATTTTCCAGGGTAAATGTCAAGCTTGATATCCCATCAGAAGGAATGATCGCAGGGTTAAAAGCCTTGTAAAGCCGCGGTGGGTCGGGAGTTGTACAGGCGTAACCGGTGATCTCGATATTATCCACATACAAATAGTCCGCATTACCGGGATTCTTCGGGTTATACCCATAGATGCGAAAGTAAGTCTGTCCATTCGTATTAGCAGTACCGGTGAATGGTTGAGCATAGGTCACAAACGCTTCAGTGGGTGAAATCACTGAACCATAAGGATTGAAATTAACCCCATCTGTGCTGTAATATAGTGCCAGTGAACGCGGACCTTTGAGCTGGGCATTTTCCAATCTGGCATCAAACTGAAAACCGATATCCGTATATCCGGTAGTCGTAGCGCTAAATTGAAAATATTCTGCATTCGACAAGATTAGATCAGTTCCGCTGGTAAACTCGGCTGCCCGCCAGGAATTCGCTCCAAGCGGGTCGATGGTAGTAATGATCCCTGAACCCGCAAGTGCAGAAGCGGTTATGCCGCTCAGAGTTGCAGCAACAGGAGGGTGGTCGGTTCCGGTGACCGTCCATTCAGCCAGAGTGAACACCTCACAAGTTTCAACCCCAGAACTGGTAGGAGCCACTGTCAAATTTGCACTGGCGGTCAATCCTGTATCCGTATCCTGGATATATACAGAACCCGTTTGATTCGTATATGTCCCTACCTCCGGCGTTCCGGGCACTTGGACGTTAAATGAAAGCGTGCATGTTGAAGAGGCTTTCACTCCTCCGGAAAATGACACAGAAGGAGCACCGGCGATGGCGGTTAACACGCTGCCCGAAGTACAACCGGACGAATACGAAATTCCAGGATCACTCGCCACTTCCATTTGAGAGCCAGAGAGAGCCGGCAGCGAGTCAGCAAAAGCTATTGAAGTGAGATCACTGGTGCCCTGATTCTCCAACATGATCTCAACCTGGGTAACAGACCCTGCCGTGGTTGATCTTTCAGGAAATGATTTGGAGATGGTAACAGGAGATATCACCGTCACCAGGCGGGCAGAGCGAGAGAAGTCTGCATTATAGTGATAACTGCTACCTGAATAATCGTAGAACATCGACGTGAAATCTTGTGTCGACCCGATCCCGCTAAGAATGGTCACGTTATATTCCACCGTGACATCACCACCGCTCTTCCCATCACTCACAATGCAGGAACGATAAGTAGGGCTGAGCGGGTCGTTGTCCCAGCCACACGAGTCGGCATATAGCATGTCCGAAGAAGGTGGCGCCAGACTCACCGTGGAATAAGTCGAATGCACAGAATTGATACGGAACACCGTATTGGAGATATTGATGAAACTCTCCAGTTGGTTGTAACCAGTAGAAGTATGCCCATCCAGCCGGATATCATAACTTTTACCCACTTCAAATGTGATCAATCCCCCCACAGGGATATCCACTCCGTTGATCGCAATATTGATGACCGCATTACGATTCTGAGAAACGAGATGCTCGACAAATATCTCCCTCGGCTGGGGCGTGCTTCCCGAAAGACCGCCAGCAGCCGTGAAATTGATCACGTATTCACGAGTTTTGTTATAAGAAGCAGGGTCGCGCAAAATCTCAATTTCATAATAGAAATCAATACAATCCCCCTGGTTTAAGGTGACTCCCTCAGTGTAAGCGTCGTTGGTGCCCGGGCGTAAAAAAATATATGTCTGGTTGGTAGATTCCGTCCAGGTGAAAGTAGATTGTAGATCCGTCGCCGGAGAATCCCCGTTATTGCAAATCCGTGCTCCTACAGGGAAGACATTCGGACCGACCAACACATTATTACTATCCAGACCAACCACATTCCAGGTGATAGGGACAATGCTCAATTCCGCTGCAGCAAAAACTTGCCCCGGATTAAGCAGCGGACCGAGGATCGTTAATAAAAATAATAGTGCGACAAAAAACTTAAAATGCCGTCTATGATTCATCCATCCTCAAGAGAGCGAATAAATAATTTTACGAAATGCAAAAATGCAGAATTGATGTATGTTCAATTATACAATGTTATTTTCATAATCCCGATATAAATAATCCGAATAGGACATTTTTCATTATAAACACCTGATTAACCGGCTTGGTTATTCAGGTGTTTGTTTATTCTGATAAATTGTTAATCATATTATTTTGACATTATTAGTCATAATATTATTATATATTTGTCCAGACAAACATGCATTGTATGCTAAACCGATGAAACCTAATTAAAAGAGAAAGGAAAATCTATGAGAATAAGTGCACCTACGAGAGAAGTATTTTGGATAGCCACGTTCTTGGCAGCGGTAGCGTTGATCAGCCGTTATATAACATCCATCCCGATTGTCAGCGGAAATGAATTCCTTTTTTTGGCGCTGGCTTTCATTCTATTGTGGCTTGGCAATGTATTGAAAGGTTTTTAATAGAGAGGAGAAAAAAATGAAAAAGAAACTCATTACCATCGCAGCGGTCTCGGTGCTTTTCGTCATGGGAATAAGTGCCATGGCGATCGGGACAGTCAATGCGCAAAGCAATAGCGGAGTGCGGATGGCACAGGAAGTGACGCTTGATGTAGATCTGCAAAATCTGGAAGTAACCCTTGACATTGGGTTAACGGATGATACCAACATCGGAGTTGGAATAGATCTCAGTGGTGAAGCAACCAGCACTCCGGTGGGAAATACCGGCTCAGGCAATAATACTGGCAGCAATAGTAATAATAGTGATAACACCACCGATAGCAACAATATAGGCAGCGCCCAAAATGGTTTCTATGGTCTTTTCGAAACCGGTGCTGACAGTGAAACAGGAGAAGAAGGCACCCGGGTCGGTTTCTTATCCGGTTTGGGCAATTTCATCGAAGCCAATGGGACAATTCTGCTCGTCGCGTTGGGCGGTCTGATATTGCTTTTGTTACTCTTCAAACGAGATCGCTCCGGGGATAAGAAATAGGGTCCATCGATTGATCTTAATTTAATTTCTAGGTACTAAAAAGCGATTGGTCGGTATGCATAGAACCCATACCTGACCAACCGCTTTTTTTGTCACATATGCAAATTTCATATTTGTTATTTATATTTATCATATAGTTTCTCAATCCTTCATCCTATACCATTACCTATAAACGGAGTAAAAATAATGAAGATCAAAACCCTATCATTGATACTATTTGCTACCATGCTGATAGCAGCTTGTTCATCCTCGCCCAATGGGGCGGACACCAGCGTGCCAATTGTGGAGCAACAGACCGCGACTGTAGTGAACAGCAACCAGGAAAATGCTGCCGGCAGTTCCGATGACAGTAGCATGGCAACGGAAGTGAGTTTCAGTCAAGATATCTTTCCGGTCATCCAGCAATTCGCTCTGCCCGCGCATGGGCAGCAGCAAAAGGGAGGAGTGTCCCTGGCAAGCTATGAAGACATCATGCAGCATGTAGTACCCGGTGACCCGGCTGCCAGCGAACTCTATAAACGCCTAACCGGGGATGGTGTGCCGGTCATGCCTCCCAGCGGAAAACTACCGGACGGAACCATCCAGCTTTTCTATGATTGGATCGCCCAGGGTGCTAAGAACAATTAAAGATTATCAGGAATAAACTAAAAAATAAAAAAGGAGAGTAATCATGAAACGTAATATGTCCAACACTGATCGCATCATCCGTGTGGTACTGGCAGCTTTATTCGCCTATCTATATTTTGGCGGGATCGTCGGCGGCACATGGGGCATCGTCCTGCTGGTACTGGCCGGGGTATTCGTACTGACCTCGATCATAGCTTTTTGCCCGATCTACGTCCCATTCAAAATAAGCACTTACAAGTCAAAATAATTAAACCTCAATAAAGGAATAGGGGGCGGATGATTTCATTCGCCCCTTGCTTATATCGCATGAATAAAAACGAATTTGACGCACTCATCTCCAAAGCGGAGAAACCACTCATCATCGATTTTTGGGCAACCTGGTGCAAACCCTGTCAGATCGCCAAACCCATCCTGGAGAAAGTGGCAGCTGATTATGCGGACAAAGTACAGTTCGTCCAGATCGACGCCGATGAATCACACGAGGTGTTGAGCGAATATCATATCATGAGCATCCCAACCGTCATCTCATTCCGCGATGGCAAGCTGTTGTCCCGCGTAACGGGTGTGCAGAATGAGGGTGCCTACCGGGCGATGTTCGAAAGCGCCGCCAGCGGTGCAGAATTCAAGTTGCCCATGGCACCTCTGGACCGCACCGTCCGCCTGCTGGGAGGAGCCGCCATCATCATCGCAGGCATCACCAATAGCGCCTGGTACTTGATCGTGTTGGGGGCTATCGTGGCATTCCTGGGCATCTACGACCGCTGCCCGATCTGGGCAGCTATCACCAGATTCTTCAAGAAGAAGGAAAGCTGATCCTACCAAGAGTGGAGCTCGAGCTCCACTCTTTTTTATTACAAATGGACAAAGTTTTGTCTATCCGATCGCAAAAAGAAAATAACCGCCAATCATTTATAAAGATCAATTAACCTGCCCCCGATATGCACCAGGGGTGAATCGTCAACTCTCCCATCTATCATTCAGGCACATGATCTACCAAAGTGACAATAAAGTGGGCACGATTTGAAGAGGGCTCATCATACTCACTATCCAAAAAAATCGCGTCGTAACGACAGCTCAGCTCACATTGACCGCAATAGGTACAACGATCCCGATAGTGCACCAAACGGAAACGGTCTTTTGATTCTCTTTTTAATTCCAATGCCTGTGCGGGACAATCGCGCACGCAAAGGCTGCACCCTATGCATTGATGTGCATTCGCACGCACACTCCCCCGAAAGCCATGCGTGATCTCCGCGGGAGCGCCCGGATAGTTTATGGTTTCAGGTTTCAAAAAAAACGCCTGGACGATATTGGGTAGAAGGTAAAAAAATGAACGCAATTTCATAGTTTTTATTTCAGTATCAAATAGAGATTATGGAAGAGAGCGAGAGGGATCAATATATGCCAATTCAGGCGGATCAATTGATCAATACGCAAACGTGCATAAATCGCGCTGATGGCAGAAAGCAAACACTGTAACAGCACCAACAGCAGGCAGAAAATGAAAAACCCCTGGATGGTTCCCATTTCCCAATATCCCGCAAAATAAACCTGTACAAGAAACGACAGACCAACCACCGTTTGCAATTGAATTGTCAAATGCCAGAGCCCCAATTTTCTTCCGCTATATTCGGTCAGGGGTCCCGCTATCATTTCCGATTTGGCATTGGGGATGTCGTATGGCTCTCGCTTCAACTTCCCGATCAAACCCGATACAGCCAAGAAAAATCCCACGATTTGCGGAAAGAAATACGAACCGGAAGCGAGCTGAGCATTCCGGATATCCGCCAGCGACCATGATCCACCCGCAATTGCCGTGCCGCTGAGCGCCAACAGGAAAAGCACTTCATAGGAAAAGTACTGCAGCAGCGAGCGGTTCCCTCCCAGGATTGAATATACTCCACTTGTGATCCATCCGGCGAGAAAATACAAGAGAGATGGCATACTCAATAAAAAAATGACAACCACAAAATCGCCCTGAAAAGAAGGAGTTGTCTGCACGGCAATAGGGAGATAAAAACTTGCGGTCAGTACAGAGGCGAAAGATGCCAAGGGCAACAATGTGGCAAACAAGGAGTTCGTTCCAACCGGTAAGGTATCTTCTTTCGAAAATAATTTTACCAAATCAGCCACAGGCTGATACCACGGTGGTCCTATTCTCCCCTGGAAGCGAGCGATCAACTTGCGATCCAGCCAGTGAAGAAAGAGCGCCATGAGCAATAAGAAAGTGAACCCCGGAAATATAAAAATCTCAACCATGATCTGCAATATGTTCATCTGTATTCTCATTCTCTCATCAGCGATCCGCACAAGCAATACACAGGTCAACTCCCGCAATAATCGCAGAAACGTCCGCCATTTGGACATCTTTCAACTGTTGGGGCAGGGTGATGAGATTGGTAAGGGTGGGTGTGCGTACCTTTAAACGGA
>JAAZOK010000028.1 GCA_012797815.1 Chloroflexota bacterium
ATGGGCAGCGCGGGGGAAGCAGAAACCACTCATTTCCTGAAAGATTTCCTGAAAAAGCAAGCCCTGCAGCCTTATGCGGAGGAATTCAGCTGGTCGACGGCATTCGTCAGCGGGAGAAAATACCTGTACATGCTGCTGGGTGTATTCGCCATCTTATTCAATATCAGTCTACGACTGGCACCACCCCTGAACAGCGTGCTGGCCATCCTGTTGGTGGTGGCAGCCATCAGTATGGTCGTGTTCGGGATGAAGGGATTGCTGCATGACAAATTCAAGAAGCTCGGGAAAAGCTTTCAAGCGGAAAACGTGCTGTGCGATATCCCATCCCGCAGTAAAGCAGAAGACACCCCGCTGATCTATTTCACCGCGCACTATGACAGCATCTCATCCAACCATCCCAAATTGAACAACCTGTCCATGATCACCTTGCTGCTGGGATTCGTGCTCAGCATGTTGCTCACACTCACTTCTGCGATCCTCAACCTGGTCGACCATTACCAGCCCGCCTGGAATGGACAACCCACCATCCATACCATCAATTGGATCATTCTGATCACGAGCCTGGTCGTGTTGGGTATGGCGATTTTCTCCCTTTTCATCAAACGCACCAACAACAGCCCGGGAGCCTGCGACAACGGCAGCGGTTCCGCTATCTTGCTGAGTCTGGCAGCCCATTTCCAGCAGCAGCCCCCTGCCAACACCCGCCTGCGTTTTTTGTGGTGCGGGGCGGAAGAATGGGGATTGTACGGTTCCAAGGGATATGTGAAAGCCCACCGGGAAGAGATAGCAGCCCAGCGCGGGCGCAGTTGCGTGATCAATGTGGATATGGTCGGGTCGGAGCTGGCATACCTGCAGAAATCCGGGTTCCTCTTCCAGAAACCATTGAACAAGCCATTGAATGATCTGATCGCCGAATGCGCCCAGGAAGCGAACATCACAGCCCGCCCGTTCAATTCTGTTATCGGCGGGAACAGCGATCATGCTGCTTTCCAAAAGGAGAAGATGGCAGTGTGCTTTTTCCTGGCGAACAAGGACACCAAGATCATCCACAGCCCGCAGGACACGATCGAGAAGGTCAAACCGGAAAAGCTGGCGGATGCGGTGGAGTTGATCAAACGGATGGTGGCAAAACTGGACAAGCAATTTCTTTAGAGAATGATGGCGGGGATTTGAAAATCATCCAGTCTAGTGGCGGCAATGGAATGCCGCCCTACCGAGCGATTTCGTTGCGACTTGTCGGTTGATATGAAATAGATCAGGAGAGATCCCTCACTGTCGTTCGGGATGACGTTGGGAGGAGAATTAGGGTTAATAGAAATGGTTTGTTGATGTGACAGGGTGAGAAAGAAGCCTGATAAACTATCAAGTTTTGGAATAATATTAGGATTAAGTTAAAGATTCTGGTTAGTCCATGGACAGAGAGGATGCCCCAAAAGAACCTTGGCATGTGCTCAGGATGCCATTGGAAGGGCATCATTTATTCCTTACAATCCACATGCACAATTTCATTCTTTTTTTTCCATGTCATCCTGAGGGAACAAAGTGACCGAAGGATCTGTTCAAAAACAGGTCAAAACATTAGTAAATCGCAAGGAACTTTTCTGATACATTAGTTTGACTGTGGTATTTATTAATCCTCAAACCAATCTTGCGCAAGGTCAATCCATTGTGGATTGATTGAATCAATTAATACAATTTTCTTTCTTCTTACCCACCCTTTTATCTGCTTTTCACGTTGAATGGCAGAATATACATCACAGAACTCTTCAAAGTAGATCAGTCTATGAATTTTATAGCGATTGGTAAATCCCGGAAGAAGTTCATGCTTATGTTCATAAATACGTCTTTCAAGATTATTCGTTATCCCCACATATAAGGTATTAGAAAGATTGGTCATGATATAAACATAAAATTTGTTCATGAAAATTTCCACTATGCCAATAATTCCATATTGAAATCTTTCTTTCGAGAAAACATATTATATTAAATGAAAATGGGCTTTTCATAGATGGAACTCTGCGATAAGTATCGAATAACGACAAAAATGGAGAGATCCCTCACTGTCGTTCGGGATGACGTTATGAAGGGGAAAGAGATTGTGGTCGTGGGGATTTATGTGATGAAAGCCTAGTGGTGGGAATAGAATCCCGCCCTATAAAATGTTGAGATCATGACATGAGTTTTAAATAATTTAACGGCGGCAATGGAATACCGTCCTACAGAAATTCGGGATGACGTTGAGATCAAGACATGGATTTTAAACAGTTTGATGGCGGCAATGGAATGCCGTCCTATAAAATGTTGAGATCATGACATGGATTTTGAATAATTTAACGGCGGGAATGGAATCCTGCCCTACAGAAATTCGGGATAACGGTGGATTATCCTACCCGGTAGATCAAAAGTTATGCTAAAATAGACGCGTTTGACTAAAAACTATTATTCTCACGGTAAAGATTTTCGCATCGTCAGACATCCTTCCGATGTCTGAATTGCCATACCATCATCTCAAATACAGCCCCAGGTACCAACCATCGCAATCACTGTCCCACATGTTTGTGGTCCAGGCATCTCGATCTGAATATTCCCGGTGACAGGAGATCAAACTGCGGTGCGCGCATGCAACCGATCGGGCTGGCGTTCAAGAAGCAGAGACCAAATCGTTATTCAACCCAGTCCAATGGTGAATTGATGATCGTGCACCTGTGTTTGAACTGTGGAAAGATCGCCAGTAACCGCATCGCCGGAGACGATAACTCCTATGCCATCTTGAACGTATTCGATCATTCGCTTTCACTGGAAGAAAACACCAAGATCAAAATAGCCGATCTGTCCATTCGTTTATTGCTA
>JAAZOK010000101.1 GCA_012797815.1 Chloroflexota bacterium
CCTGAAACCAGTCGCATGCCCATCCCTTTTTCCATACGTCATCCTTCTGGTAGGGCGGGATTCCGTTCCCGCCGCCTGCTTTTTAAATGACACTGACACGTCATCCCGAGCCTGTCGAGGGATCTCACGATGACCAACTCCATTCCAAAACCAACCGCAGACTCACTACCCATACCAACCCTAAAGCCATTCCTTTGCGACTTGCTCATGAACTGACCACGACCTGGAGAGATTTCTCAGTCACTGCGTTCCTTCGAAATGACATTACTTCGTCATCCCGAGCTTACCGAGGGATCTCACCATGACCAAATTAATCCGGGGGCTGGCCGCAAACTCACCACCCGTACAATCCTAAAATACTGCAATCTTTTTTTATATAATCACTATTAACAAGCGAAATGATGAACGCTCACATTACACAACAGGTCGAAACATGCATGGATGGGACCGAATATGGCGATCCATCCCTCGGTGAATCCATGCGCGCAGAACTAGAAAAGCGCCTGGTGCAAGTAGAAAAAGAACAGCGTCCTTTGCGAGTCTATTGTGGTTATGACGTAACCGGTCCTGATCTGCATCTCGGTCATACGGTCACCATGCGAAAGTTAAGACAATTCCAGGATTTTGGACATGCGGTGTATGTTGTGATCGGGACGTTCACCTCATTGATCGGCGATCCCAGCGACCGGGAAACTGCCCGGGAAAAACGGGGAGTCGACACGATAATGCAAGAATCAATCTCCTATGCCAGACAAGCTTTCAAGGTCTTGGATGAGAATAAAACAAGACTACTGTTCAATCATGAATGGCTTCAGGAAATATCAATCACCGAAGTACTGAACATAGGCTCCATGTTTTCTCTACAACAACTGTTGGGAAGAGATAATTTGAAGAAAAGAATGCTCAGAAATGACGTGATCCAATTCCAGGAAATCCTCTACCCCATCGCTCAGGCATACGATGCGGTAAAAATTCAAGCCGACGTACAAATAGGAGCAACAGAGCAGTTGTTCAATTTGATGGCGGGGAGAAAATTACAGGAACATTTCCACATGCAACCGCAAATCTGTCTCACGCTGCCCATCCTGGTCGGTATCGATGGGAAAAAACGGATGTCCAAAAGCACGGGGAATTACATCGGCATCATGGAAGCTCCCATTGAAAAGTTCAAGAAATTAATGAAAATTCCAACCGGCGCATTGCCATCCTATATTCACCTCCTGACACGGTGGACGGTGGCAGAAAAGGATCGTATGGTCCTGGCAATATCCACATCCGAGACGGATACGAAAAAACTACTTGAACTAAAAAAGAGCATTGCATGGGAAATCGTCGCCGGTATTGATGGAGAAACCGAAGCAAATAAAGCCATGCAAATTGCGGCACTATAAAAAAGAGCTACCGGTTAAAGGTAGCCCTTGTCTTATTTCACTGTAGCATAGCGACAGGCTACAAAATGCCCGGGAGCCAATTCTTCCAGGGGCGGTTCGATTTCGGCACAATCTGGACGTGCAATCGGACAACGTGGATGGAAACGACATCCCGATGGAGGATTGATCGGATTGGGAATTTCTCCTTCCGGCATCACTTCTGTCCGCCTTTCACGAGGATTGGGGACCGGCACAGCAGCCAACAAGGCTTTAGTATATGGATGCAGGGGATGCTGGTAAACTTCTTTTACCGTTGCAACTTCTGCTAATTTCCCCAAATATAAAATTCCAATGCGATCACAAATATACTTCGCCGTTGCCAGATCGTGGGTGATAAACAAATAGGTCAGGTCGAATTCATTTTTTAGCTGCACCATCAGGTCCAGCAGCAACGCTCGAACGCTCACATCTGCCATGGCTACCGGTTCATCTGCCAGAACGAGTTCCGGTTGAGTGATCAAGGCACGTGCAATCACCACTCTTTGGCGTTGACCGCCGGATATCTGATGGGGGTATTTATTAAAATAAAAATTTGCAGGGGTTAACCCCACTTTTTCAAATAAGGACGCTACCATATCACGATGCTGGTCAGCCTTCTCAGGATAATGAATGATCAAGCCTTGCATGACAGAACTGCCCAATGTCATACGAGGATTCAAAGAAGCCATCGGATCCTGAAAGATCACCTGCATCTTACTGCGCAGTTTTCGCAATTGCTCTTTGCTAAGCAATGACAGGTCCTGCCCATTGAAAACCACTTTTCCCTCAGAGAGTGTTTCCAGCCCAATTGCCAACCTGCCAATTGTCGTTTTGCCGCTACCACTCTCACCCGCCAGACCGAAGGCTTCTCCCTTTTTAATGCTAATCGAAACATCATCGACCGCTCGCACATAATCAATATGCCCGGCAAAAATCTGGTCGAGCAAACTTTTTTGAACCGGAAAATATTTTTTGATATGCTCTAATTTGAGAATAGGCTCAACATCCATCATTTTTGTATTGTTTGTATTCGGCATAATTCGTAAATCCTAACTCTCTCTTGTCGGATGATCTTGATAGAGCCAGCAATGCACCATCCAATCTTTTTCCACTTCTATCAAATTTGGTTCTTGTTCCGAACAAATCGGCATGGCATGCGGACAACGCGGGTGAAAACGGCAACCTTTGGGAGGGTGAGTCAAGTTCGGTGGTTCACCCGGCATTTTGTATAATTGTTCCTGTTCATCAAAGCGAATATTAGGAACCGAAGCTAATAATCCTTGCGTATAGGGGTGCTTGGGGTTTTCAAAAACCTTATAAATATCGCCAATTTCGATCATATGCCCCGCGTACATCACTGCAATACGATCCGCCATCTCGGCTACCAGGGCAATATTATGGGTGATCATCAACAAACTTACCCCAAACTCATCACGAATTTCTCTCAGTTGGTCGGCTAATTTTGCTTCGACAATGACATCCAGAGAGGTGGTAGCTTCGTCTGCAACGATCAGATCTGCATTCAAGATCAGACCAATACCGGTCATAACACGCTGGCGCATGCCACCCGATAACTGGTGTGGATAGCTGATCAAACGGTTAATTCCGATACCTAACCGTTCGATCATCGTTTTCGAGCGCGTCAAGGCTGCTTCCCGATTTGTTTGCGGTTCATGTACTTTTATAGCTTCAATCAAATGGTCATCAATACGTTGCACCGGATTAAGAGACGTCATAGGATCCTGAAAGATCATGCTTGCTTTCCGACCGCGGAAATCACGCAGCCGTTTGTCATCATAATCCATGATATTTTCGCCATCAAAAAGAATTTCACCGCTTGAAATTTCTCCAGGGGGGTCGATCATCCTTAGCAGGGCTTTCCCCAAAGTGCTTTTCCCGCAGCCACTTTCACCTACCAGACCCAATATTTCACCCTTGTAAATATCAAAGCTGACATGATCCACTGCGCTGACCGGACCAATACGAGTATGGTATGTCACCGACAGATCTTTTATACTTGCCAAAACCTTTTTCGCCATTTTATAACTCCGATAAACGCGGGTTGAGGATTTCAGAAAGACTTTCACCCAGCATGCTGAACGCCAGCGTCACCAAGCTGACCATCCCACCCGGGAATGTGATCAACCACCAGGCACTTCTCAAATAATCTTGCCCGCGAGCAAGATCGATACCCCAATCCGGGGTATCGGGTGGCAATCCTAGTCCGATAAAGCTCAAGCCTGCTTCGGTGAGAATAGCATCTGCCACATTCACTGAAAAAATGATCACAACCGATGGAAGCACATTCGGAAAGATATATTTAAATAGAATATCCTTCATTTTCGTTCCCAAACTTCTGGCAGCCTCCACGTACAGTTCATTCTTTACGGTAAGTGTTTGTCCCCGTACAACACGGAAATAAGTTGGAACGTACAACACGGCAATAGCAACAATGATATTTCCCATGCCTGCTCCCAATACCGAAGCAATGGCAATGGCAAGAATTAAACCCGGGAAGGTATATAAGCTATCCATGATAAGGGTAAGAACTCTATCTACCGGTCCACCAATGAAACCGCTGAAAAGACCAAGTGGAACACCGACCACGAAAGAGATCAGTGCTGAACTTAACCCAACAATCAATGCGATACGCGTACCCCAAATGATACGACTGAGAATATCTTGTCCAAGTTGGTTCGTGCCAAGGATAAAATATTCCGCCTTGCTACTGCGTAATTGATCGGCTACAGAAATATTGGGATACTGATCTAAAATATTCCCCAACTCACTATCCGATGCGATAAAGCCATTAATGTCCCCGGCGGATAAAGCCTCCAATCCTTCCTCGATGTTTTCATATCGAGAACCGCGAGGATTGTAACGGATATCCACCCCCTCCTCTTCTGCCTGTTCATTAAGACGACCGACCGTATCTCTGATTGCCTGTGCAGCCTGGCTACCCATTAAATACCCGATTTTGTCAGTCTGCTTTGCGATATCTTGAAATGTAGCTATCTTGTTATTTTCATCGACCAGCACAGAAAAACTCGGCGTCTTCTCACCTGGTTTTAACAATGACGGACCCACTTCTTCCCGCGGGTCGTAAGGAGCAAACCACTGAGGGAAAACACCCAGTAAGATAATAAAAATCAGCAGTAATGCACTGACCAGTACAAACCACCAGTCGCCTTTATACCATTTCCTCGCTAAAAATAGTTTTCGTACAAATCCAACTTTATCGAGCTCCAACTGCCATTCGGGTATAGTGTTTTCTTCAATTTCATTTTGATTCTTCATCATAAAATCTCAATCCTATTATGGTATATGCTAATAACGAATACGCGGATCAACCAGTGCATACAGAATATCCATCACCAACGAAATAATCGCAACAAAGAATGCGAATACTGCAATAGTTGATTGGACCGCTGTGTAATCGCGCAATGCAATACGATCCACCAAATACCTCCCCATCCCAGGCCATGAAAAAGTAGTTTCCGTTAACACTGCCCCGGCGATAAGGATTGCCATCTGTAGCCCAATAAGGGTCATGATCGGTATCAACGTGTTCCTCAATGAATGCTTGTAAACCAGTTTATTTTCAGAAATCCCTCTGGCTCTGCCCGCGGTAATAAAATCTGATTTGATCATCTCGATCATATTAACTCTGGTTAATCGAATAAAAACACCCGTCAGAGATAAACCAAGCGTCACAGATGGCATTATCAGATGAAGAAAAGTTGATTTCAATGCCGGCCAATTCTGTGTGAGGATCGAATCAATGACGTAAAAATTGGTTTTTGATTGAAATGTAGTCAATAAAATGGGATCCATCCTTCCGGAAAGTGGAAGGATATCCAAGCGCACCCCAAAGATGATTTGGAAAATTAAGCCCATAAAGAAAATGGGGATGGAATAAATGAAAACGCTGAACAGTCTGATCGCGTAATCGATCACTTTTTTTCGATTTTTGGCTGCAAAAGAGCCCAATCCAACACCCAGAACAGCAGTTATAAGCATTGCTGGAATTGTCAATTCTAATGTAGCGGGAAGCCTCTCCCCTAATTCTTCACGGATAGGTCTCTCACCGCGGGTCAATGCATTTCCAAAGTTCAAAGTAAGCACATCTTTTAAATAGTGTCCATATTGAACGATGAGTGGATCATTCAATCCCAAGCGTTCACGCAGTACATCGGCCTGTTCCTCACTCACCCGTGGACCAAGTTGAGAACGGATAGGATCTCCAGGCAAAACCCGCATGATAAAGAAAACGAGGGTTACCAGGATGAGGATCATGGGAATGGTCAAGAGAAAGCGTGTAACTAAAAATTTTTTCAACGATGATGACATTCAAATAACTCCAATTAATAAATCCAAGAAAAATAAGTCAAATTAAGCATTGAACAAAGAAGGGGATAGTAGGGGTAGCCATAACACTACCCCTACTTACTTATTTTCTTAACGCTGCTTATTCAGCAGAATCGGGCAGTACATAGGTGTGATTGAAAACCATGTACCGTAATGATGGTGCATCGACTTTCAGTACGGTTAACCCGTCAATAGCTGAAAGGCGTTCTGATTCCACCGGACCAAGTGTGCGCCAGGCGATATCGATTTCACCTTTTTCTACTGCATTACCCATGGTGGTCGGATCTGCAAAGTATTTAATGATCACATTCGGGATCTTTGCAGCATCATCACCGGTGTAATAGGGATTCGCTTCCAAAACGAGCTGCTCCCCAGGTACATTGGAAACCATGCGATATGGTCCAATTCCGTCCAGCGTATCCGGATATGCATTGATTGCATCCATGGTGAAGGTAGCGGGATTTACAGCGACAAATGGAGCAGTCGCAGCCAGGGCACTGAAGAAACCAATCGGCGACTTCAGATGGTATACCACGGTTGAGGCATCGGGAGCTTCTACACTCTCAACATATACCTGAACCAACCCTGAAACCTGACCTTCCAACGCATTCAAGCGATCCCATGAATAGACATAGTCGTCTGCCGTCAATGGAGTACCATCCGCAAACATCAAACCATCTTTCAGGGTGAAAGTATAGGTTAACCCATCATCACTAACGACAGGGAAATCAGCGGCTGCCGCTGGTACCAGTTCGGTTGTACCAGGGGTGTAGCCCATTAATGCCATACCGGTATTCTTGATGATCTCCCAGTCATGGGTAGCATATGCATCATCCGCATCCAGGCTGTTCACCTCATCCGTTGTACCAATGATGATCGTATCGGTGCTGCCAGAAGCAGGAACTGCCGCGTCGGTGAAACTGAGGACGTTGTAGTTAAATTCAAATGAACCACCAATGGCGATTCCCTCAATTCCAGTGCGCGAGGTGATGTATTCGGGTTCCCAGAATAATGGGATGGTTGGGACATCGTCAGCATAGAGTTCGCCGATCTGCTGGTAGAGAGATTCACGCTCTGCCGGATCAGTTGAAGTAGCGGCAGAGGTCAGCAGTGCATCCATATCAGGATTGCAGTAATTGACACCATTGTCAGGTGACTGCAAGCAGGATGCGAAGGGGGTCAACCAGTTGTCAGGATCGGTGAAATCCGGGAACCAGCCCAGCATGAAGAAGGGTGCTTCGCCAGCCACAAAACCATCGACGTATTCTGCCCAGTTTTGTGATTTAAGATTGACAACCATCATGCCGGTTTCTTCAAGTTGCTCTTTGATAACCTGCATCACATCAGCAGTGGTGGTTCCGTAGTGTTCTGGGGGATACCACAGATCAAATGTAAATGGACTATCCTCAGAATAACCAGCATCTTGCAGTAATTGTTTTGCAAGTTCAAGGTCACGGGTGCCATATTTATCCAGGAAAGGTTCCGTTGCATAAGGATAGCTTGGGGGGACCATTCCGTAGGCAGGAGTATTGCGACCTTCGAATACACGATCGACAATGACCTCCCGGTCGATCGCTGCGGCAACTGCCTCTCTTAATTCTTTTGTCCATAGGGGACTTGATGAAGTTGAATCAGAAGAAGTCTCATCAGTCATTTCTTCTGTTGATGGCGCAGCTTCAGTGGGTGTTTCGGTTTGTGCCGCCGGGGCGCAAGCTACTGCGAGCATAGCGACTAGCGTTAGTAACGCCATCATTTTTACCATTTTGTTAAAACTCATTGTTTCTCCTTCCTTTGACATTAACATTGACATTATTTCGTGCAAGAACTTATCGAATAAGCCACCTCCTCAAGGTAAAATTTAAAAGTGAATTCTATCACATAATTTATATGACATTCATCAATTGTAGGCATATATGTGATTGTCTTCTATTGGACAAAAGACCCAAATCACTACTAAACAGCTGAATGGAGAGAAAGGTCGATCACGGTTCAAAGCTCGTGATCGATAGAGTGACCTATTTAGATATTTAAAACTATCCCTGATTTAAGGATTGAAGATATTACAAAGAAGGTATCAAATTAGAAAATCACCATACTAATTAAATCGGCAGAGATAAACAGAAAGCGAATCCAATCCAACACTGGTCGCTTGCCGATCAGCTCATTTCGAATGGTCGTCCAGCAATTTGATCTGCTTGGAAGAGTCAGGCTCCTTCCGCTTCCGCAAAAAACGAGAATGCTCATCGACGATCTCAGCAGGACATATCGAAATGAACAGCTGTACCGCGCCAATGATGAGCACAGTATCGTCAATTGGTCCAATGACCAGGTCAAAAGGAACAACCAGGTAGACCAACGCAGCAATGGGGATCAGTTTGAGATAAAAAGCAACCCGTTTATCCATCAATAAACGAATGGTCAGACGAACTTTGAAGACAATATCACCGAGAGAATATTTATGCGACATTTTCAATCCTTTACTTTTCAAACAATTTCTGACGCTTCCAGCGAATATAGGGAGCCGCCAGCTTACGCAACCCATATTTCAATACAATGGGTGCAAATTTAGAACCCCCATCGCGATAGTGCACTCGCAGCATCTCAGGCCAGCAACGATCATCCGCAGTAATGGTCTTGGCATCATGGTGCAGCCTGAAATTCGCCCATGGACGCGGATGATAAACCAGCTCTCCCACCTGTGCCAGGCGTACCCACAGATCATAATCCATGGCAAAAAAGAAAGAAGGATCCAGCGGAGCTACCGCCTTCCATCCCGCAGCGGTGAAGAAGGAGGCTTGCTGGGGAATATGGACATACCCGCGGCGCAGTCTCTTCAGATCGGTCTGGGCAGCGGGAAAATCTCCAATATACCTGCCCTGCTCATCGATATAAGATGCATCCCCGTATACCATGACGATTCCGGGATGGTTTTGGAGAAAGTCGACTGCCTCCCTGATCGCACCGGGTTGGTAGGTATCATCCGAATTCAGCCAGGCATAGATTTTCCCGCTGGCATGTTGAAAACCCTTATTGATGGCATCCGTTTGACCCAGGTCCGCTTCCGAGATCCACCACGCCAGCTTCCCGGCATATTTTTCGATGATCTTTTTACTGCCATCCTTCGAAGCGCCATCCACAATGATATATTCCAGATTGGGATAATCCTGTTCAAGCACGGACTGAATCGTCTTTTCCAGATACGGAGCCTGGTTGAAAGAGGGTGTGACGATAGATACCAGAGGAGAGTCACTCACGGCAGCACCTCCAGCGCAATGATTTCCTCCACCCCGTAATAATTCGCCGCACAGACGTTCACCCAATAATGCGGATCGGCGCTGAGTTCTGCCACGCTACCGATCGAATCAAACGCCTGCACCGTTAGTGAGGTCTCACCGGCAGAAATATCATCCAGGACCCTCTGCTGGCGGGCATCCCAGGCGCGTGCCCCAGCCTGCCACACAGGTAACTGCTGCCATTCCTGCAGGGTCCCTTTGAGCGGGTACAAACTCAACAAGACCAGCATGATAATGGACATCAAGCAGGTATCCACAATACGATCCATAAAGCGATGGCTGAGAATGCCGGCGCTGAAACTTGCCACGATCATCGCCAGCACGCTCACAAAGCGTCCCAGCATCCAGGCACGGTTTTCGGGATACGCCATCATCCCGTAGGCGGTCGGGGCTGCAACGCAGACCAGCAAAATAAAACCTGCGATCAGGCTACCCCATAAGACCTTCAACCACACCGTTTCATGTATGCCCGGTTTAACATGTCCGGAGAGATGATACGCCAGAATAGCAGAGGTGGCGGATAATATAACGACCGGGAACGGATAACCACGCAAGGTGCGGTAGAGAAAACCGGCAGCGAAACGCAACGACAGGTAGATCACCTGCCAGGGAGAAGTGGCTTGCTCGAGGGTTTCCAACCGCATGGCATTGCCCGGTGCTTTGATCATGATCAGCATGGCGATCAAGGCGCCCACCAGGGCAACGATGCTGCTGTGCAGAATCGGTTTACGCCGCTCCTTCTTTACGAAGAACAAAGCAACCACGATCAGGATCAGCCACAATCCGCTTTCCAGCGCTGCAAAGGTTTCCGAAAGTCCCGCCGAGAAGAAAGTGATCAATCCCAGCAACAACAACTGGAGAAACTTGGATTCTGCGTGCTGGATGCCCCTCAAAATGAGGATCAACGCCAAACCCAGAAAGGGAATAGGGGCATAGTAACTGACCATTCCCGATCGCCAGAAGATACTCTGAAACAGATCAGGAGCCGTCAGCAACATAAAATAGGTCATCAACTGGCTCAATAAGATCGAAACTCCCCATTTTTGCGGAAATTTCGCCAAACGGAAAGCCAGGCTGAAAACCACAGAATAGATCAAAACCGTGACCAGGATCATGAAGGCAGGGAGAAAGCTGATCGCGCGCTCTCCCAGCAGTTCGTTGAGACCCACCAGGAAATAAGCCGCAAAACGATTGGAGGTGTTCCGGTAGAAGAACCCGGTACCTTCCCATAACCCGTGCTGATGGAAAATGGTCCCGAAACAGTAATCATCCGCCCAATAACGCGAATAAAAACCGCGCACGGCATAGGTCGTCAATGCGATCAGGAGAACGATGTTCACCAGAATCAGAGCCAATCGAAATAACCGGTCGGTTTTGCGCTTATCCAGCGGACATTGAAAACGAGGTTTCACCATTTTTCATCTTCCTTTGCGAACCCTGATTTTACCATCGTTGAATTTCTGAACGGATTCAGCCTGCTCGCTTGAAATGATAAACGCCACGTAACGCATTCCAGCGGATCAACAATAATTCAAAGAACATGTTCAGGGAATCGCGCAACAGATGCACCCGGCTCTCTCCACGGAATCCGGTCATGCGCACCGGAATACGAGTGATGCGGTATCCCAGATGTTGCGCGATGAAGAGCACCTCCACATCCATTCCGAAATCGTCGATAGTGGTACGTGAGAAGATCGCTTCTGCCACCGGGGCGCGAAACCCTTTCAGCCCACACTGCGTGTCGCTGATCCCTTTGACCGCCAATAATCCTACCAGCACACTGAAAACCTGTCCGGCGACAAAACGGATAAAGGGAACACCGATCTGGGTCGAGCCCGGCAGATCCCGGGCGCCGATGACAATGTCATTTTCGGCAACAAGTGTCTGCTGCATGATCTGGAAAATGTCCAGTTCAAAAGGCATATCCGCATCCATAAAAAAGCGCAGTTTTCCCCGCGCAGCCAGCATACCGCGTCGTACGGAATAGCCCTTGCCGGAATTATGCTCGTTGCGAAGATAGACGAATTCATCCATATCCTGTACAAATTGCGCGCATAACTCTCCGGTACCATCTTGCGATCCATCATCTACCACCAGGATCTCCCACGAACTGGCAAGCTTCGGGAGATAATCTGCCAGTGAACGCACCGTCAGATCGATCCATTGCTCTTCATTATAGGCAGGGATCACCACAGAAATTTCAGGGACGGTTGGCGGATGGGATTTTTCAGTTAATTTGGACATTTTCATTCTTTGGTTGCAGTGAGGTCATACAGTATATACGCAGGATCGGAAGAAACTGTTGCAAAGTTTGTTTGCAGCCATTGTTCCAACTGCGGCTGGCGTGTATATTCTTCGAAATCGGTTATCAGGAAATAATCATACCCGCTGGTGTAATCCCGAAAATAATCTTCCAGGCTGACCGTCTGCCCGGCTTCCTGGCGCAGGGCGATATCATCCATGCTCGGCCAGTTGCGCGGGGTGTGCCAGCCCCAATACGCCAGGCGGTTGCCATAATCCTGGCTCAGTGCGACCACCTTATCATCCGCTGAAAAAAGGGCTCCCATTTTCTCCCAGAACGCGATCTGGGGAGTGTAAGCGACTTTCTTCATTTCGGAACGGGCATCCATAGCGTAGACTGCAAACAGGAACAGAATGGTGGCATCGACCATCCAGCGTAATGATCTGCTGCGTTGTTCGCTGTGTTGGAAAACAAAACGGAACACACCCGAAACCCCGAAAGCGACCAGCAGCAGCAGGGGCAGATGATAGTAATCATGGGTTGAAATGTGGTGCGGCAGGGTAAATCCCAACAGGATATAACCGATCCAGGCACCGATCAGGATATTGCGGGCAGTCCTGTGATCGAGCAAGAAAGTACCCAGTAAGCCCAGCGCCAGCCATTCCACGCTTACCACACGACGTACATTCGACAGCCAGCGCAGGTAAAATGCAATATCTTTCCACATATCCGGGAAGAAGCGCAAACTGAATTGCCCGGAAAGTCCCTTATTAATGAACAATCCATAGATCAGATACAGGGCATAGGGCAAAACGGTCAATATGAAAGTTACCCAAATCTTTGTGTCTTTAAATGCTTTTTTCCAGTTGTTTTCAGAAAGCAACCAACCGAGCCACATCCCTGCCACAAAGAAAACCGCCACGGTTTTGATCAAGATCGCCAACCCGCCGAACAGACCAGCCCAGACCGCCCATTTCCAAGTTCTTTCTTTATCCCATTTAAGCAGTGCCAGCAGGAACAGCGCCAGGAATAACACCAACAATGTCTCCGGCTGGAACGAGCGGCTGGCAATGATCCCATAGGGATAGAATAAGAAGAATGCCGCTCCCACCAGAGCAGCTTTCCAGTCATTTTCCGCTTCGGCTACCCGTAACAACGGGATAGCCGCCAGCAGCCAAAAAAACGCGGCGATCAGACGCGGGATGCGCAGGTCGACAGCCCCGCTTACCCAATAACCCAGAGCAGCCAGCCATTCCATGACGGGCGGTTCGATCAGTCCCTCCAACTTCCATTGTTGGATGGCAGTTTGTGCCTGCCAGCCCGTTGCACCGCTCAATTGGTAATACATACCGCGCGCCATCAAGGCAGAATGAAGCTGGCGGGTGGGATGAAAATCAAGCGGGGCATCTGAAATATCGTATACACGGATCCATAGCCCCACCGATAGGATCAGGATAACCACAAGGACATAAAAGATATTTTTTTTGTGCGCTGCGACCGGCATAAGCTTACTTCTCTCTTCCTAAAAGAGATTTTATCTTATTCATCTTTCTACGGCGCTCCACCACATTTTGGACCTTTACCAATCCGGCAGAAGCTGCCAGCGCAAAGAGCAGGCGATGAAATTCGCGCAATCCGGTGGGGATGTGGTAGCCGATACTGCGAACATAGGCTTTCAATGCTTGCCAGGGTTCGTCCCCATCCAGCAGATAACGCCCGTCGATCAAGCAAGCACCTGCCATGATCTTCTTCTCTAAGGACGGGTAAATATGGCAGGTGTCTTCATAAGACCGCATCCAATCCGCCATGCGGTAGGCTTCTTCCCCAAACTTCCCGGCAGCAACCACATTTTTCGCTGCCTCATGATAGCGGGCAGCCGCCAGCGTTTCGGGAATATGGGCGATGGTGGTCCTGCCCGCCATGCGCACCCATAGCTGGTGATCCAGCAGATAGTGATAGGAGAGGTCGAGCAGACCGGCTTGCTCCATCACGTTCCGCCGGAAAAAAACCGCCGGTTGACCGATAATGTGAAAGGTCATCAGGTCTGCCAGCGTGTAAGACGGATAACGCAACAAATTGATCTGCGTTCCCCCGCCGTCAATTGCCTGCAGGTCTCCATACACCAATCCCACCTGCGGGTGTTCTTCAAAAAAAGTTACCACTTTTTGAAGGGTGCCGGGAAGGTAGAGGTCATCCGAATTCAACCAGGCAATGATCGCGCCGGTGCTTTTGCGCAATCCCTTGTTGATGGCATCTGCCTGACCCCGGTCCTGCTCCGTAACCCACCAGGCGAAATGTTGTTCGTATTTGTGGATGATCTCCAAACTGCCATCGTCGGAGCCTCCGTCCACCAGTAAATATTCCAGAGCGGGATAATCCTGTGATAAGACGGACCGGATAGTGGCTTCCAGATAGGCAGCCTGGTTATAAGAAGGGGTGACAATCGAAACCCGCGGCTGCATCAGAGCTCCTTAAAAAAGCTCATCATATTTCACTTTCGGGAAAACGGTGAGTTTTCCCCCCACGGTGGCATCCACGATCTGGCGCCCATCCGCTTCGAAAGCCTGTTTTGCCAACCCATAGGCGAGTTCCGAAGTTTCCAGGTCAGGGAGCTGCCAGCGGAAACCTTTGCCAAAGTAAGCCGGGTGAAAATGATTGGGGTCATCGCCTTCGGAGACCACAGTGGTATTGGGTTTGCCTTTGGTGACGAAATTGTGATCCACGCCGATCAGGACCACCTTGTCAAATCCAAAATAATATGCCAGCTGCAGGCAGACATAGGTGACGGTGGCACCCTCCCACAACCTGCCGGAAGCATCCCGGGCAAATTTGGGACCGGTGTAGGTGGTATGCAAAAAATGCAATTTATCCGCCGGCTTGAGCCATTTGCGAGAACGCCATGAGAAAAAGCGCGGAATATCCAAATGCTGCATATCATCCACGGTCTGTTCGATGACCAGGTCATTCACACATACCAGGAAGGAAGTAGGGAAACCGAGCTCCTGAAACATCAAATAGATGCGGTTCATGCCGAAGGTATATTCGTCTTTCAGTTTGCCGAGATCGGTATTTTTCAAACTTGGACCGTTGCCGATCACAAAACAGCGCTTTCCGCGGTAACGGTTGTGATAGGTCTGCAGCTTACGACGCGAGTCGCTGCGCCAGGGATGGCAGGCTGCCGAAATATCTTCCGGAAAACGCTCGCACCAATCGCGGGTGCTGCGCAACGTATTCAAGGTCTTGGCAGGGATGTGCTGTTTGATGATATCGCGCATGGGTCTACTCCGTACTCAATCTGGCAGTTGCACCGCCGTCCACCACCAGTGCCTGCCCGGTCATGAAGGATGATTCTCCGGTAGCTAAGAAGTAAATGGTATTGGCAATCTCCTGCGGTTGCCCGATGCGTCCATTCACGGTTTTGCGAGCCAGATTTTCCAGACGTTCCTGTAGAGAACTGCCACCATGCTGACCACGGTTCATGCCATCCCGCAGCATGGGCGTATCCACGGCTCCGGGCAGGACCGCATTCACACGGATATCATCCTTAGCGAATTCGATCGCCATGGCACGCGTCAGCGCCAGCAACCCACCTTTACTGGCTGCATAAGCAGCCACATTGATCGAGGTGGCAACCGCATGTACCGAAGATACATTGACGATAGCCCCACCACCGGCTTTGACCAGCAGCGGATGGGCAAATTTAGCCCCCAGGAATGCCGAGCGCAAATTGGAAGCGATCACCATATCCCATTCTGCGATGCTGGTATCCACGATCGGTTTCGAAACCTGCACACCGGCATTATTCACCACCGCATTCAAAAAAGGAGAAAAGGAACTGGCTTTTTCATAGATGGAGGAAATGTCTTCCGGTTTGGAGATGTCAGCCAGGATAAATAAACCAGCGGTCGGAAACGGACCCTCAAAATCACGGCGGTCGACCCCGATGACTTTCCAGCCACATTGAGAAAATTTGGCAACCGCAGCGCTACCAATGCCGCCCGCCGCCCCGGTGATCAAAACAATCTTTTCCTTATCCATCGCGCTCCCTCCTTTATGAATAGTGTGCATATTCCTTTTCCACTTCTTCAAAATCGGCATGCTCGATCTGCAAGCCTTTTAATAAATTGCGGATGGTATTCCAGTGCACCCGCTCCCAGGCGGAGGGGCTGGAATTGGAATTATGGGATGCCAGCATCACATGGTTCATCTTGCGCAGTGGGGAATCCGGAGGGAGCGGCTCGACCTCATACACATCCATGGCAGCGCCGCCCAACCGTTCTTCCTGCAGGGCTTGAATAAGAGCCGGTTCGTCCACCAGTGGTCCGCGGGCAGTATTGATCAATACCGCGTGCGGTTGCACCGATTCAAGCGTATGCGGATTGATGATATGGAAGCTGGTAGGGTTGAGATCGCAATTCAGGCTGATGAAATCCGCCCTTCCCAGCAGTTCTTCCAGACTGACCATTTCAACCTTATTTTCCAGGATGAAGTCCGGGGCAATCGCTTTGATATCATTCCCCAGGATCTGCATTCCAAAGGCTTTCGCGCGGCGGATGACCGCCTTGCCGATATTGCCAACTCCGATCACTCCCAGAGTGCATTCACTCAACGAACGCCCGGGGATCTTCTCCCAGATGCCCTGCTTGATGGCATCATC
>JAAZOK010000053.1 GCA_012797815.1 Chloroflexota bacterium
ACCGGCGCGCTTTCTGATATTCAGGAAGATCAGGCAATGCGTGGTTTGGGAGATGTGATCGAATCGGATGGGGTGCTTGACCGGGTAATCAGTGATGCAGAGCATGCAGGATTCAGCATCGATCGAGCCTGGATTGCGGAACACTTTACTCTGGAGCGGGAAGAATTCCGTTGGTTTTTGCGTGTCCGCGATACGGATGCTGAACGGGCTGCCTCCCTTGCAAATATCTGGATCGATAATGCCGTTGAAGTGCTCGATAATGCCATGCAACATACCTTGATAGCGGCTCACCTGCAGCAATATTTGGATTCACTGGAATATTGTCTTGAAAGACAATCAGCGCAGAGCATGCTTGCTGAACCATGCGCTGGAATTGATTTTGATTATTTGTATGGCGAGATCCAGAAGACAGCGGTAGAAATTGGCAACCAACAAAAGAGTGGTCTGGGGTTAATGCCCACCATCCAATATTTCATTGCCGAAGAAGCATCCGTGAACACCCAACCTGCCCAAAACACACGCGGGGTACTGGTCTTCTCAGGTGCATTATTGGGATTTCTGATGGCGTTATTGATCCCATCCAAAGAGAATATCTAAATGAAAGATAAAACTTCCTGGCAAGCCAGGTTCCAAAAGATCACCGATCTGCTCTGGATGATCATGATCGCGGTATTGCCGGTTACAAGTATGCCGTTGATGGCAAAGCTTTTAGGTTCGGATACGGTGGCTGCCCCCGCCATTCTCGTTGCTCTGTTTTTCACCCTCATCTGGTTCATCCCTTTTCTGTGGAACAGAGGTAGCATGGTCAAGGAAAGTGTTCCTTTGTTGGTGTTCTTTGTGGTAGCGGTGTTTGTGACTGTCCTGGCTAATTTTCGTGGTGTTCCTGCCTATAAAGGAATTAATGTTTACCGCAATGCGATCGAAGCGGTGATCACCCTGGTTATCGGGATCATATTCTATCTATTGACCTCCAGCTATGTGACCAGTGATAAACGAGCAGCACTGACCATGCGCATCATCAATTGGAGTGGTTTGCTGATGTTATTGTGGGCAGGGGTGCAGGCGGTTGCCTGGTACGGTTTTGGGCACTACCCGCAATGGATGTTTGACCTGCAGGGTATGATCTCGTCACGGGTGCTGTATCGTCAACGCATTAATGGCATGGCGCTTGAGCCATCCTGGTTTGCACACCAACTGAATATGGTCTATCTTCCCATCTGGTTGTCGGCAACTATCAGGAAGTTCACAGCCCATAAGTGGAAATTATGGTTCCTGTCCTTTGAGAATATACTTTTATTGGGTGGAGTAGGGGCCTTATTATTAACCCTTTCCAGGGTGGGGTTGCTGGGGTTTATCCTGATGTTCACTTTTCTCCTCATCAGGGCACATACCTATTTTGTGGATAAGATACTGCAAATCCCTTTTCTTCAAAAAAAAGAGGGCCTATCAGGAAAGCAGAAGCACCGTTTTGTGGTATGGATATCTCTGATATTGATCGTTGTTTACCTGATGGTAATTGTTCTGGGGCTTTGGATCTTTTCGAGAGTAGATCCTCGCATGGAATCGTTGTTTGATTTCTCTCTGGGAAAGAAAAATCCTTTGTTGAGCTATTTCAATGAACTGAGTTTCGGAGAACGAGTGGTGTACTGGCTGGCTGGCTGGAATGTTTTTACACAGCATCCCCTTTTGGGAGTTGGTCTTGGAAATGCAGGTTTTTATTTTCCCAGGGCTATCACGCCCTATGGGTGGAATCTGATCGAAGTCATGCGTTTGATGTATCGGACTTCAATTTTGTTGAATGTAAAGAGTCTTTGGGCACGTCTATTGGCGGAGACCGGGCTGGTTGGGTTCAGCGTTTTTTGTGGGTGGATTTATAGTCTGGCGGTTAAATTCTTCAAACGTTCCCATTCACAAAATACACTAGAAAGCGTTTTTTCGGTTGCAGGAATTTTTGTGCTCTTCGCCTTGCTGGCAGAAGGATTCAGCATTGATTCGTTTGCCTTGCCCTACCTTTGGGTCGCATTGGGGTTGGCAAGTGCCGATTTGAGAAAGGATGTCGAATTAAGAGAAGAAAATGAATAAGAAACTCATCGTTGGGGGATTATGTGTCTTTCTGATGATCCTCATTGCTGCTTCAATCTGTTTGGAACCGGTTGCTAGTCCCAACTGGAATTCCCGGATTCCTCTTGATATCTATGATCTCTATATATTGGAGCAAACCGGTATCCCGGAAAACGATGATTATGCAACTGCCTTGCGCTACCATAATATTCAGCTTGATCCTTTACAGCCTGCCAGAGAAAAAGTGAATTACCAGACGGGTGATGAGCGCGATTTCTATGTCCTTAATGTGGGTAGTAATGCGTATGTAAGGATCAAGGCTGTTCTTTATTACATAACCGATCACCTGTATTTCTGGATCCAGGAGGGCGTGAAATTTGACCTGGCAGATGTGCAGCAGTTAAGCGAAACATTCGAGAACCAGATTTACCCCCGTAATCGTGAATTTTTCGGTAGTGAGAACACCCCGGGGATTGATAATGACGAACATCTCTATATTCTTTACACGGATGCGATGGGTGGGGCAGCGGGTTATTTTTCCTCGGCAGATACCAACCCGCGGGAGATCGATCCATATTCTAATGAAGCCGAGATATTCATGCTTTCCTCTGTGTATACGCGTCTCGACCAGGAATACACTTACGGTGTGCTGGCTCATGAATTCCAGCACATGATCCACCGTAATCTGGATAAGAATGAGACTGCCTGGATAAATGAGGGTTTTTCTGAGTTAGCAACCTTGCTGAATGGATATGATGCCGGAAATGCGGATAGACAATATGCCCGTAACGCCGATATCCAGTTGAATTTCTGGCCGCGCGACGAAATTGAAAGCAGTTTTCCACACTACGGTGCTTCATTTCTGTTTATGACATATCTCTATGACCGGTATGGAGAGGAATTTTCGCGGGCTTTGGTGGCAGATCCTTTGAATGATCTCGATTCGATCGATAATACTCTCGCTATGCTGCATATCGTCGATGCTACTGGAAATATGCTCAATGCTAACGATGTCTTTCAAGATTGGGCTATAACGAATCTTCTTCAAGATGATTCCATTGCAAATGGGGAATATGGTTATAAGAGTATTCAGGAATTACCGGCTTTCATGATGGCAAACACCATTTCTTGTGATTCAGATTCTTCCTTTGATTCGACCGTTCATCAATATGGAGTGGATTACATTGAATTGAATTGTGATGGCGCTTACCAGATTACTTTTTCCGGACAGGCGCATACCGCGATTGTCCCCGTTGATCCTCATTCGGGAGATTTCTATTTCTGGTCCAATAAGGGGGATCAAAGCGATATGACCTTGAGTCGTGCTTTCGACTTTACGGAAGTGGACGGACCTGTTTCTTTGTCTTTTTCAATGTGGTATGACCTTGAAAAAGATTGGGATTACGTGTATGTGTTAGCAAGTGCAGACGACAAAAATTGGCAGGTGCTGGCACCTCCTCACTGTACGACCGAGAATATTACCGGTTCCAACCAGGGTTGTGGATATAACGGCAGCAGTGATGGCTGGGTGAAAGAAGAAATCGATCTCACAGAGTATGCCGGGAAAAAAGTGACTGTCCGGTTTGAATATCTCACTGACACCGCTCTCAACGGAGAGGGATTCTTGATAGACGATATGCATGTTGCAGCGATAGATTATGCTGCCGATTTTGAAAAGGATAATGGTGGTTGGCAGGCAGATGGTTTTGTGCGCATCTCCAATATCCTGCCACAGACATATCGTGTTTCATTTGTCCGGGTCAAGCCGGATGGCGAGACGACGATCGATAAATTCACCATCGACGGCATTGAACCATTGACCGTTCAGGGGAGCCCGGCAGATGGCGAGAAAGCTTATTTGATCGTCAGTGGAAGTACACGCTATACGATCATGCCTGCAAATTACTCACTTACTCTTGATGTGGTGCAGTAAAACCCTATGCCTTGGGAGCTTTGACTTCCTTCTCTAATTCCTGCTGGCGTTGATCCGCAGCTTTTTGTACTTCGGTGATGATCTCATCGGTTTTTTCTTGCAATTCTTTTCGCAATTCTTCACCGCTCTTAGGGGCGTATAAGAGCGCGATGATACTGCCAACCGCGGCACCCCAGAAAGCACCCATTATAAATTTTGAAAATCTGCTCATGTCGTAATCCCTTCTTTATTTATATGAGAATTCTAAGCCATCTGACCGATGACGAATGATCAATTTAAGTATAATGTAAAGATATATGTTAAAGAAATATCGCCAGCACGGTTTTGATACACTTTCTTTTCTATGTTTGATCGTGATGGTTTTTTTATCAGCTTATTCCCTCGAATCTACTAAATGGAATGAGAACCTTAATACGGCAACGGGTTTGGCGTTGGTCGGCACATTGCTGGGAACTGCGCTGGGCATAAGTTCATTTCGTAAGAAACAGCTTACATTCCTGATTGTAGCTTATAGTCTTATCGTACTTTATTCTTTTTTGATCGGATTCCCATCCAGTTTGCATGAGGCACAGGGGGAATGGGCTGTTTTTCAGGATCGTATCATGCGGGTTGTGCGCGATCTGTACATGGGGAATCCGGTTGAGGATGCCATCCTGTTTGTGACCGGAGCCAGTATTTTCTATTGGTCGGTTGCACTATGGGCAGGAATCGCGGTGGCAAGGAATAAGCGTCCATGGCTTCCATTGATCTTCATGGGTGCCAGCCTGGTGACTACTCAATTTTTCCAACCCGGAGTTTACCGCAGCGCTTTATTGAGTGCGATTTTCTTCTTCTTGTTTTTGCTATTCCTTAGCAGGCAGCGATTTTTATTATCCCAAAACCGCTGGAAAAATGAGTCCGCTTATACGGACCGGGAAGTGGAATCAGTATCTTTGCGAACCAGCCTGCTGCTCTCGCTTGTGGTTGTAATTGTTGCCTGGAGTGTTCCCCTGCTCATCGATGTAGCTACGCCGGGATCAAAATCGCAAAAAACCTTTGTGCAATCGCTCGAGAATACCGGTGATTTTATCTCTAACCTCTTTTCCCCTCTGCAAAGCCAACCCGTTCGAAACGCAACCATTTTTGGGGATACGCTAAACCTGGGCGTCTCGCAACCTCAGGGCGAGGATCTCCTGTTTACCGCGATTGCGCCTGAAGTCAATCTCATTGCGGGTAATTATTATTGGAAAGCTCGTACATACGCGACCTATGAAGATGGAGCATGGAATGCAGGCAGCTATGCAGCGGAGACCATTGAAGAAAACACCAATGCTCTGGAACAGCCTGCCCAGGTAGTAAATGAGGAAGAGTTCATCTTTGTTGCTGCCGGGGAATTGAACTACTATTATGTACCGGGATACACTTATGCCATTGATCAGCCCGCTCGCATTCTGGAGGAGTTCAAAGACGAGCCTTTTAAGGATGTGATCGCGTGGAGACCCCTGCTACCATTGACCGAAAACGATTCCTACCGCACCACCAGTTATTTCCTGCCGCTGGCGTATGAGGATCTGGAAGCCAGTGGGAAGAATTACCCGGCCGCCATAAAAAGGATGTATCTGCAATTACCGGATGATTTCTCGAACCGCATCACCCAGCTTAGTGATGCCATCACAGCCGGATTGAAAAGTAATTTTTCAAAGACCCTGGCGATCACCGATTATCTGCGAAGACAATATACTTATTCCACTGAGGTAGCAGATATTCCACAGCATTTGGATCCTGTCTTCTGGTTTATTTTTGAGGAGAAAAGTGGATTTTGTAACTATTATGCTTCTGCCGAAGTGTTGATGTTGCGGTCGATTGATATTCCTGCCAGATTGGCGGTGGGTTATGCTCAGGGAGTCGAAATCGAGCACGGCAAGGTGTTTGGTGTTCGCGATCGAGATAGCCATGCCTGGGTAGAGGTTTATTTTCCTGAGATTGGTTGGGTGGTCTTTGAGCCGACCAGTTCTCAACCGGCCGTGCAATTTCCCCATGCTACCGCTGAAACCGGTGATGATGCCGGTGAACTGGCAGGCAATATTGGCGAAGCGCAGGAGAATACCTCTTCATCAGCAGGCAACGGAGATGCTTTTTCCCGTTTCGAGGCGATTGAAAGAAGATTGGCGGCTGAGGAAGATGCCCTGTACTCTACCCCGGGGCAATTCACTGGACCAAAACCATTTTTGCGATTGTTATGGTATGTTCCCCTGGCAGGCGTGCTCGGATTTCTTTTATTTGGAAAAGTAAAGAAAAAAGGGACGTTGATTCCATTACAGGCATATATGGTCGGATGGATCGAACAGAAGGGGAAAGCAAGTCCGCCATGGTTGAAACATTGGGCAGATTATCGAAATTTGAGCAATATCCGTAAGATATTCTTGCATTTGGATCGAATTTTGCGGTGGATCGGTTATGAGAATGTCCGGAATATGACTCCTCAAGAAAAGGCTTTTGCGATACAAGAGCTGGCACCTCAGGCAGCCTGGGAGATCGTGGTATTGCTACAGACATTTCAGGACGAAGTGTTTGGTGAACGTAGAAATGGGGATGGTAGAAAAGACAGAGCTGCTTACCACATTGTGAAAAAGGAATTGATCAAAGTCTTCTTCTACCGTTGGACGCATGGGAAAGTGCAGTCAGGGTAGTGCTGCATAATTCTGTCATCATTAATTCTGCCCGTAATTTGAGAATCGAGCGATGGGAATCCAGAATGTACGCAATGCCACTTCCTTCTCTGCACATGGAGGCTGCTGCTGAAGCGTACACGGCGCATTCTGGTGAGGAATAATTTCCTAAAAGCATACAGGCAGTAAAAGTGCCGCAGAAACAATCATAATCTCCGATCGGATCAATATACAATCCATCATATTCCGGGATTTGGGAAATTTGCGTGTTGCCCTGGTGAAGGAGGATGTAGCCTTTATCAGAATTCTTAACCACGATATTCTTGGCACCGAATCTGTTGAGTGTTTCCAGCATCATCCAGTAGTGGTCGAAACGGGATTGAAACAGGGTTTTTATTTCTTGTTCGGTAGTAAAGAAATAATCGACCCCGTTGAGTAATTTGGTGATCTGTGAAAGATTTCCCGGACACATATAAGTGGGTGAAGAACGCATCATGATCATGCCAACGCCGGCAGTTTTTAATGCAGGAACGCAGGCAAAATGACTTTCAAAATTCAATTGTGTCAGGAGAGCTGCTTTGGCTGGCAAATATCGCTCGGGAATATCGGCAATGAGTAGATGGATATCTTGCGGATCTACAGCTTGGTGAGACCTTCTTGAGAGTTCGTCATAATGAAGCAAAAATTTGGGAACCGAATAACCTAACTCATAAAAATGGCGTTTCATGTTGGTGGTTTCCCATTTATCCTGAGACAGAATATGGTAATACTTCATCATTTGCAGTGGTTGCGTTGAAGGTGTCATCCCGGAGATATCAAAACCATAACGCTCTAAGGATGGGGAAAATTTTGCTAAAAATTCAGAATTTGCTTTAGCAACGATTCCCACATTTTCATTTAATAAAGCATGCCCTGCAGCGGCGTATAAAACACCCCCCCCGGGATGATCCACACTAACCTGATCGAGTTGATTGATGATGGTTTCGCGATGGATTTGCCCGCATACGATTGTGTCAATGCGATTTTGTTCGGGCATTAAATTTCACTTCTGATCTATTTGAATAAATCCAGTAATCCTTTCATAAAACCGATGGTGCTCATTCCGATCTGCATTCCTTTTTGAGGGGATAGCTTCAGTTCGGTGCCTTGTTTGGTAGTTCGCTCAACCAATGTGTGGGCGATTGCCACTCCAAGCAGCGCTCCGGCTAAGCCGCCCACCCAATAGATCATGGAATTCTTTTTCTCATTCATGCTTTATGTTGCTCCTAAGAGATGCGATCAATTCTTTGGGTTGGAGATGCAGTTTGGGGCTGTGTCGACAAAATGATTGTATTTTCTCAGCATAGCTGCCTGTGAAATTCTGCGCTTTCTCAAGGAATGTTTTTGACCCTCTGTAAGCCGTATTAATAAGGTGAGAGGATAACAAACTGAGAAGAAAGACCAGCGGGAGGATCACAATTACAGGAGCGAGAAGGTAGATCAATGAAATATCAGCCCACTGTATTCGCTGGGTTGCATCTCCTTTCACTGCGCGAAAAAGGAAAACAGCAGAAATGATAATGAGAATAATCGTTAGGAATAACGGAATCCATATTTGCGAAATGGTTTTGTTTTTCATTATAAAATCCTTATCCCTTGTATTGTAAGACAAATATTTAATCTCGCAGGCTATTGATCAGGCTATCCAATGTCTGATCCGCTTGGATTTGCATTTCTCCCATAACCCGGTCATAGGTGAAAATGATGCCCGATTTGTATTTTTCCTCCTCCGCCAGGCTGGCTTGCACCAGATCGGCGGCAGCTGCCCAATTTTCTGTACGCAGGTCAGCTTCAAAAAAAGGAAGCCATTCGCTTGGAATGCGGGGTGACAAACCAAGCGTATCAGCCTGCGATTTCAATGCCAGAACTGTATCCCAATTCCCCACCTGACGTGCCAGATCAGCCTTTTCAAAATAATAACACCAACCATGGTCGATTTCATCTCCCACGATCTCAACGGGGGGATATTTGGTTTCTTGTGGGTCGGCGATGATGCGATCAAGATTGGAAAGCGGGATTTGCTCCGCTTCCAGGAAAGAAAGATTTGGAATGATGCCGGCATTGGCGTATACATTGTCCAGCACCTGCACACAACCGGGTGGATCGTAGCGGATGACCACCGTATCACTTGTATTTCCATCGAAAGAGAATGAGCGATACCATTGATAGACCGGAAGATCTTTTTCCAGAGCAGCCAGACGCCCTACTTTCAATCGCACATCGGAGAAGTAGAAAACATAGGACAGTTTCTCATCGTCTGATTCGGGAGCATAGGTCCAGTTGAGCGGTGCCGTGAGGGAATTGTCACTGTAGTATTTCAATGGAAAATTGGTCGTCATGATGATGGTGTTCTCTTTCAGGTCAGGAATGCGCCAGGTTAATTGCCAGAAGAAATCTTTGAACATATCCCAATCATGCTTGAAATCCATGGCATTGAAAAATTGGAATCCGATCGTCAGGCTGAGCAGAACGGTGGTGAAGGCGATCCGCAAAAATCGGGGACGGAAGATCAAAAAGATCAATCCCGAGAAAAGAATGGCAACCCCGAACATATAAGCCAGCGTCAAACGATCCCAGGCAAATTCAATCCGGACGGTGAGTTTTGTGATCCAGAAGATCAACCCTGCCAGTACGGATGAAAGTAATCCGATCAAAATAACCTGTACCAGTGATTTTCGTTCTGCACTTACTGCCGGTTCGGATTTGCCTTTTTCCAGTATCAAAAGGACCAATCCGGTAAACAAAAATGCCAGAATGACAATTGCCCAATATCCGTATGTTGTAAAGTAACCCACTTCAGAAACCACCGGGAAATTGAATATGCCTTTTAATGCACCATAGGTAACTGTGATGATATCTTTACCGATTTGTAGGATGAGGTCAAAGAAACCGGTCGCGAAATTTTGATTCAGTTCGTTGAGCATCTTCGGCTCATAGGTTGGGAATGAGAACAGGAAGACCCTCCAGTAATAAAACAATGCTAATAAAACCAGGTAAGGAACCCAGATCTGAAGTATTTTTTTAATACGGCTTTTCTTATCCGGAATATCTTCAGCCAGTGAGATCCACAATAAAACCGGTCGAATGAACTCCAGAGAAGCAAAGTATTCCAGAGAAAAGATACTTAATTGTGCTATTAAGCCGGTGATCGTGTAGATCCAATAGTGTTTTTTATCTCTAGCCGAAGCCAGCATAGCGCCCATGGAAAACAGAAAAAGTGCTAAGTGGCTGAAATGGTGTGCATAAGGGAGAGCGATGGGTTGCTGAAGAAAACCAGGATAAAGAATGAAGAGGATGGCGGCGTAAGTATTGATGGTGCGGTTCTTTCGCCAGATCTGCTGTAAAATCCACCAGAAAGCCCAACCGGATAACCAGCGACATAGGAAAGTGAAGATGTGATAGAAAATGGCTTTGGTACCGAAAAGGGAGGTCAGGATCGTAAAAATAAAAGCCGAATAGGGGCGGTCGGAAGCTACAAACGCTGCATATCCTGAGGGA
This sequence comes from Chloroflexota bacterium, assembly GCA_012797815.1. GTDB lineage: Bacteria > Chloroflexota > Anaerolineae > Anaerolineales > Anaerolineaceae > UBA4781. The sequence continues at coordinate 10,180 of JAAZOK010000053.1, forward strand.
CCAAAGACGTGATATTGCCAAAGATATGGCCAGGCATCCCAATAGAAACCCAAAAATGGGATGACAGGGGCAAACGCCAGGATGGTGAATAAGAGAAGCATCACCGGGACAAAAAATTTGTTTTGAACGATTTTTGTTGAAATTTGATTAGTATTGAATTTTGCCATACTTTATTCTACTTTGACCTGAGTTCCTGTGCAAAAACAAAAGAGGAATTTGCCGGCAGGATTAAATTTAGATTCGGTTTCGTGTATATGAAAAACTATTGTATAATATTGATGAATTATATTGAATACTTTCAGGACCCATTGGTCCTATTATTCAGGAATAAGGCTGTCTTTGAAGAAATTGGAACTACTCCTAAGGGAGTATCTGGGAAAATTGGTAAGATTGAGATTTTTAGGTTTGTTGTAAGATTATTTTATGTAAAACAAACATTTAAATATTAAACCAACCCATCCTTTATGGAATTAGTTTACATTATTCAGCCTTAACCTGATAAGTTAAGGCTGTTTTATGATACAACGAAAATTAACTGGGATCGAACAACAAAAGAAGAATCCTAATCGTGTGAATATTTATCTGGATGAGCAGTTTGCATTCGGATTACATAAATACGTTGCCTGGCGTCTGAAGGTGGGAGATGTATTGGACGAACAGAGTATCCAGCATTTACAACAGGAAGATGTGCTTGAAGAGGCTTATCAAAAAGCTTTGCGGTTATTGGGCTATCGTCCGAGAACCGAGTACGAAATGCGTTCCAGGTTGGCTGAATACGGATACGAGGAAAATTGTATCGATGGGGTCATCGCACGCTTACTAGAAAAAGAGTATCTCGACGATCAACAATTCGCTGAAGACTGGGTCGAAAATCGCAATACATTTCGTCCAAGAGGGCGAAGATTATTGACCCTCGAATTAAGACAGAAAAAAGTAAGTGAAGATCAAATCCGTAGGGCACTTGAAACGATCCCGCAGGATATGGAATTGGCACATCAGGCAGCAGAAAAATATTGTGGCAAACTAAAGGGATTGGATGAGAAAAGTTTCAAACATAAATTATATGGTTACTTGACTCGCAAAGGATTCATGTATGAGGACATCAAACCAATTTTGGAAGAAATGTGGGAGGAAAACAGTTCAATAAATCTTGCAGAAACAGAGGTAACGAAAGATGAATAATAGTAGTATGCTAATGCGAATACTCCTGGAGCTTACTGGCGCGATCATCCTGGCAGTGGTGCTGGGACTCATGATCAGCAAAGCCAAAACAAAGCAGATCATGCAAAAGAGTGAACAATTGATCCAGGAGAGTCGTGAAAGCGCACGTGAGATCGAACTGCATGCGCGTGACAATGCATTGAAGATCAAGCAGGAAGCAGAAAGTGAAGTGACCCGCCGGCGCGCAGAACTCTCGCGCGAGGAGGATCGTATCCAGAGCCGCCGTGCAAGTCTTGATCAGCGTTATGAACGCATCGAACAGCGCGAGCTGAATTTGAATAAACGGCAGAGTGCCATTGACAAGCGAATGAACGAAGTTGAAACACTCTACCAGCAGGAGATGGATAAATTACAGCAAATTTCCAATATCACTGCTGAACAGGCGAAACAGATTTTAATACAGGAAGTTGAAAAAGAAGCACGAGGGGATATGGCACGCATCTATCGTCAGATCGAAGCGGAAGCTCGTTCTGAGGGAGATAAACGCGCTCGTGAGATTATCACCGAGTCCATCCAACGCGTGGCTTCCGACCAGGTCGCCCAGATCACTTCTTCTACAGTGTCATTACCGAACGAAGAGATGAAAGGCAGGATCGTTGGAAGGAACGGGCGCAACATCCGTGCTTTTGAACAGGCTGCCGGAGTGGATGTCATTGTGGATGATACTCCTGAAGCGGTTACGATCTCATGTTTTGACCCTACCCGTCGTGAAATTGCCCGGCGTGCCCTGCAGCGTCTGATCGATGATGGTCGTATCCATCCGGCGCACATCGAAAAGATCCTGGCGGAAGAGAAGAAGGAAGTGGAAAAAATCATTGAAGAAGCCGGCGAAGAAGCTGCCTTCGATGCCGGTGTGGCGGGGTTGCCACCTCAGGTTTTGAATATGCTGGGGCGGCTGAAATTCCGCACTTCATTTGGACAGAACCAGTTGTCGCATGCAGTTGAAACCGCACGTATCTCTGCCTTGATCGCTGCTGAACTAGGCGGTGATGTGGAAGTGGCTAAAGCGGCGGGCTTGCTGCATGACATTGGGAAAGCCATGGACCATAATGTGGAAGGTACCCATGCTTTGATTGGTGCAGAATTCTGCAAGCGCAACCGGGTCAATGATGCCGTGGTGAATGCGATTGCCAGTCATCATCATGAGACCGACCAGCAAACACTGGAAGCGGTCATTGTGGAATCGGCAGATGCCATTTCAGGTGCGCGACCGGGTGCACGTCGTGAAAACCTCGAACAATATATCAAGCGTCTAAAAACCCTGGAAGAAATGGCTAATTCCTATGATGGTGTCAGCCAGGCATATGCTATCCAGGCCGGGCGTGAAGTTCGCATCATTGTGGAACCGGAAAAGATCGATGATCTGGAAGCCACCCGCCTGGCGCGGGATATCGCCAAGAATATCGAAGAAACCATGCAGTATCCCGGACAGATCAGGGTGACCGTGATCCGTGAGATGCGTGCAGTCGATTTTGCCAAATAAAACGTGAGATAAATAAAACCAGGCACTTTGTCAAAGCGCCTGGTTTTTTCTTTAAGAAGAATGACTAAAGGAACGGATTTTGATCCTTTTCTTCCCGCACCGTGGTCGGGCGACCGTGACCGCTCAACAGTTTTGTTTCTTCCGGCAATGGAAAGACGTTCTCATGGATGCTTTGTATTAAAGCCTGTGCATCACTGTATGCCAGATCAGTGCGGCCTACCCCATGGTAAAAAATAAGGTCCCCGCAAAAAACAGATTGCTGTTCTGCCCAGTAAAAAATGACGTGTCCGGGAGTGTGACCGGGAGTATGGCGTACTTCAATAGCTTGATCCCCAAAACGTAGTTGTTGCCCGTGTTCGAGGAAATCGGTCGGTCGGGCTTTCGGGTCAAAATTAAAACCAAAGTCGGGCGCACCTCCCCCCGCTTCCCAAAGTGCCAGGTCATCCTTGTGCAGGAACACCGGAATTTTCTGTCCGAAATCTTGTAATAATTGCCGGACGCCTGCAATGTGATCGAAATGGGCATGCGTGATCCAGATGGCGCATAGCTGCAGGTCTTGTTTGCGCATGGCTTGGATCACCGTTTCAATTCCAAAAGCCGGGTCGATCACGATCGCATGCTTGGTTTTAGAATCGCTGAGTAAATAGGTGTTGTTCTCGATCTGCCCTAACACGAATGCTTGAATAGTATAGAGAGGGGGCATGCTGTATTCTCAGGCGAGGATATCTTTGACAAAATCGGATATCGCATGAAAAGCGGTTTCTCTTTCGATATCCTCGGTGACAACATGACCGCTCTTTTCAAGTTCGAACTTTTTCTTCACGGGAGTGGTCAGATGCGTGAGGTAGCGCTCCAGATTGATAAAGGGTACACCTTGATCGGCTTTGGAATGGATCAAAAGCACCGGAATAGATATTTCCGGAACGCGCCGGCGGGTTTCTGTCAATAATTTATTCAGTTCGATGATAGAACGCGTTGGGTAAACTGTGTAATTGGCGTGTGCAGCTTTTTGTTCCTCATCAAGCATGTCACTTTTGCCTTTTGACATATAAGGCATCACCAAACTGAGAGGGCGCAACAGCGGCAGGCGTTTATCATCCAGTTGGTAGGGAGCGGAGATCGCTACGGCTGCATCCAATGGATAGTTTGCCGCTGCCAGCATAGATAATGTTCCCCCCATCGAAAGACCCACGCTGATCACTTTAGAGCAGCATGATTTCAACATGTCGATCCCATCTTCCACCGATGCAAGCCAATCTTGCCAGTTCGCATGTCGCATATCTTCTATGCGGGTGGCGTGCCCGGCTAGACGAATTCCCAGCACGGTATGTCCTTGGGAGTGCAAATAATCTCCTAATAACCGCATTTCCTTGGGAGTTCCGGTAAATCCATGGATCAGGAGAAATCCAAGGTCATCTCCCTTAAAAAGAAATGGTTCGGCGCTTTCCATGATCATTGATTTCATTGTTTCCTCTTATTCGATGATAAAAAGATCGCGTGGGAGAGAGGTGAGGGTCTCTGCTCCGGATGTGTTTATAACAACATTGTCCTCGATACGGACCCCTCCCTCACCGGGGAGATAAATACCGGGTTCGATGGTAAAGGTGTTGCCCTTTTGCAAAGGAAAAGCATAATCTGCTGCGATATAAGGTGCTTCGTGAGCTTCCATGCCGATACCGTGCCCGGTACGGTGTGTAAAATATTCACCAAAGCCGGCCTCATTGATGACCGCCCGGGTGATGGCATCGACTTCACTGCAAGGCAAACCGCTTTTAGCGGTTTCACGTGCCCGGGTATTGGCTTCTTTAACAGTTTGAGCGATCAGGGTAAATTTATCGGATGGTTTTCCCATGCTGACCGTGCGGGTGATATCGGATATGTAATGGTTATGGGAAGCCCCCCAATCAATGACGATCAAGTCACCTTCTTGAATGACCCGCTCGACCGGAACGGCATGCGGATCGGCAGAATTGGGACCGGAGGCGATGATAGGGCTGAAGGGGAGCTCCGTGTCGGATCCGAAACGATACAGATTCAGGACCAATTGTGCTGCGATTTCTTTTTCTGTTCTGCCTATTTCAATATAGTTCAGCGTTTCCATGAAAGCTTTTTCAGCGATCTCAATGGCCTTTTTAATGGAGGAGATCTCTTGCCTGCTCTTTTGCATGCGCAATGCTTGAAACAGCTCATCCGCGGCAAAAAAATGCAGGTTTGGCGAAGCTTTATGGATCATATCCATCTCTAAAAAGCGAATATTCGTTGAAATCACACCGATCCGGTCGGCATCATGCGCGATGGGTTTCATCGCTTCTGCCACAACCTGCCACCAGGTTTCCTTTATTTCTCCGTAGGGGAACGAACTTAGCGGAACGGTGCTGCGATTTTTGACCTTTTCAGCTTCAAGTACCGGATGGATTAACAACGGTTGTCCATTGGCAGGGATTAACAAAATGGCGGGTCGCTCAGAAACATGAAATCCTAAGCCGGTTAGATATAAAAGATCCGGTCCTGCGGTGATCGCTAATAATGGTAAGTCTCTGGAGCGCATGATGGCTTGTAATGAATCGATTTTCGTGGTCATGTCTCTTCCTTTCTTAGCTTATTATATATTTTAGGACTCAAATTTCTTGCGCATGAGTTCGGCGGCGGATACCATATTTTCCAGGGATGGGATGGTCTCTTGCCAATTTCTGGTCTTCAATCCGCAATCCGGATTGACCCACAGTTGGTCGGCAGGAATGACCTGCACTGCTTTTTCGAGCAGTGCGACCATTTCTTCCACAGTTGGAATGCGCGGGGAGTGAATGTCATATACGCCGGGTCCGATCTCGTTCGGATATTCGAAATCAGAAAAAGCGTTCAGCAGTTCCATACCGGAGCGAGCCGCCTCGATGGAAATGACATCGGCATCCAGTGCAGCGATAGAAGCGATGATCTCGTTGAACTCCGAGTAGCACATATGCGTATGGATCTGGGTTTCATCCTTCACACCCCCCGCCGCTACCTGAAATGAGCGCACTGCCCAGTCAAGGTAGATCTGCCAATCTTGTTTTTTCAGCGGTAACCCTTCTCGCAGGGCGGGTTCATCGATCTGGATGATGCGAATGCCGGCGGCTTCCAGGTCAAGCACTTCTGTCCGGATAGCCTGGGCGATCTGCAGACAGGTCTCCGAACGAGGCTGATCGTCTCGCACGAAAGACCATTGCAGAATGGTGATGGGTCCTGTCAACATTCCTTTGATGGGTTTATCGGTTAGGGATTGCGCATAGCTACTCCACGCTATGGTCATGGGGTGCGGTCGTTCGATCTCTCCAAAGATGATGGGTGGGCGCACATACCGTGATCCGAAACTTTGCACCCAACCATGGTTGGTAAAAGTAAACCCGTCTAACTGTTCGCCAAAGAACTGGACCATGTCGTTGCGTTCGAACTCACCATGGACCAGCACGTCCAGCCCGATCTGGTTTTGAATAGCGATGGTTTCTTTGATTTTGGAACGCAAAAATTCATCGTATTCATCTTGAGAAATCTCGTGCTTGTTGAAACGGGAACGCATGCTACGAACATCGCTGGTTTGTGGAAAAGAACCGATGGTGGTGGTGGGGAAGAGGGGCAGATCAAGGTGTGCCTGCTGTTTAGCTTTCCTGACCGCATAGGGATTCTTCCTCCCGATTTCGTTATTCGCCAGGGATGCTTTGGAAAAACTCTTCTTTTGTTGTGTGATGAAGTTCCGGCGTTGCTGTAATGCGGCTCGATTCTCTTCGAAAAGTTCCGAATTTTTTCCACTGTTCAGGGCGGATGTCAGAGCGCTTAATTCGCTCAGTTTTTGTACTGCAAACGCCAACCAATGAGCTACCGGTTCCCGGATTTTGCTTTCAAGCTTTAAGTCCTGTGGGACATGCATCAGAGAACAGGAAGGAGCAAGAATGATTTCATTGTTGAGTTGGTCAGTTAGCGTATTAACCTGCTCAAAAACTTGATCGAGGTCGGTACGCCAGATGTTGTGTCCGTTTATTATTCCCAGGGAGAGGGTTTTTCCTTGTAGGGCAGGGGAATCCAGCAATTGCCATTGATCCGAACCGTATACGAGATCCAAATGCAACCCTTCCACCGGAAGTGAAGCTGCCAGGTCAAAATTATCCCCCAGTCGGTCAAAATAGGTCGTCAGCATGATAGCCGGGTGAGCGGCTGTTTTCGTCAACTGTTGGTAAGCTTTCTTGAATGCTGACAGTGCCGCAGCGGAAAGATCCTTCACGAGAATGGGCTCATCCAATTGGACCCATTCCGCCCCCGCTTCGTACAGGCTGGTGAGAATTTCCTGGTAGATTGGCAATATTTCATCCAATTTTTCCAGCGGATTGAATTCAGCAGTGGAGGATTTGCTCAACAACAGGAAAGTTAGCGGTCCCACCAGGACGGGGCGGGTTTGAAAGCCGGCTTTCTGTGCTTCAAGGAATTCATCCAGTATTTTGTGATACTGCCATGAAAAATGAGTATCGGGTTCTACCTCCGGGACGATATGATGGTAATTGGTATTGAACCACTTGGTCATCTCCATAGCTGGGATATCGATATCCTTATCTTGCTTTCCACGTGCCATGGCGAAATATACATCTGTGTTGAACGATCGAGAAATGGCTTGGTAACGAGCTGGAATAGCACCTAGCATGCAAATGGTATCCAATACCTGATCGTATAGGGAGAAATCGTTGGAAGGGATGATCTCGATACCATGCTCCAGTTGAGTTTGCCAGTTTTCCAAACGAATGGTGC
>JAAZOK010000165.1 GCA_012797815.1 Chloroflexota bacterium
AAAATGTTTCTTCAAATCTGTGCAAGCAACCTTTTTTCAAAAACGATCATGGATAGAGCGTGGGAAATCGGCAGGCTTATCAATCCCGCCGAAATATCACCGGGAACGATGATTCCCACCGTCCTCAGGCATCCGGTGCCTATGGAAAGGCACCCTACACACCGTATGAAAATCATCCCTCACACGGAGGACGGCATTCCATTCCCGCCATCCTCAGATATTTGGTGCCTATGGAAAGGCACTCTACAAATTGTAAGAAAATCAATCCACACATCGCCGTAGGGCAGCATTCCATTGCTGCCACCTCAGACATTTGGTGCCTATGGAAAGGCACCCTACACACCGTATGAAAATCATCCCTCACACGGGGGACGGCATTCCATTGCCGCCGTCTTCAGACATCCGGTTCCTATGGAAAGGCACTCTACAAATTGTAAGAAAATCATCTCACATACCATCGTAGGGCGGGATTCCATTCCCGCCATCCTCAGATATTTGGTACCTATGGAAAGGCACCTTACGGATTCCTTTCGTTCCCTGAAACGATTCGATTAAAAATCGTTTACTGTCAACTTTTGTCAACTTTTGTCAACCACAAAAGAAAAAAGCGCCGGATTGCTCCGGCGCTCATGGCAAACTTTCAATCAGAATACACCCACGTTGCAAACTCCTGCTGCAGATCACAATTACAGAACTGTTCTGCCAGTGCGCGGTATTCCTCGGTGGTCAGGATGCCCCATTCATATTGCGCGAACAACGCATGCATGAAATCAAAGAAATCAGCATCCCCCATCTTCTCCCGCAGCGCCTGGATGAATAAAGGTGCTCGCCCATAGATAATGGCACCGTACTCCGTTTCGTTGTAATCGCGTACCGGCAGCCCGATCGCCATCGCTTTACTCTTGACCTTATTCCAGCGGTAATACCAATTTTCACGGATGCTTCTGGCAGCGCTGCTCCCATAATTATCTTCAAAATATAAAGCGGTCAGGTACTGCGCCATGCCCTCATCGATCCATGGCTCATCGATCTGGTCGCTCATGACCATATTGAAAAACCACTGGTGCGCTACCTCATGGGCGGTTGCCGTTTCCAGCATGGTGAAAGCGGGTAAACCGGCATATACTACTTCCGGATCGTAAAACTGCACTCCCATCGCCACGATACCGGAATACTCCATCCCACCTGCCTGCATGGGCGTACCCACCAGATCCAATTCCGTATAGGGATAGGGTCCAAAGCGTTCGTTGTAAGTTTTCAGAGCGTTCACCCCCACTTCCAGCACGAACTGCCCGCCTTCTTCGTATTCTTCCGGATAATAGCTGGTCACCAGCGTCTCGCCTACCTGCTCACTCATCTGAGCGTAGCGTGTGCTGGCTGCGATATAGAAATCGCGCACCGGACCCGCCACGATGGTCTGTGTCATCACCTCATCCTTCACCTGTTCGTCGATCTTCACCCCGGAAGTAGCGATCACCACATCAGGTGAAGTTATCAGGGTCACCGTGAAGAAAGCCGGATCGCTGTAGATCATGTCGCCATTCAAGGCAGGTATTTCCACGTTCCAGCCCTCATCATCATAAACCGGGATGATGGCATACACCTGGTCGAGTGCCAGGATGCCATCGATGTAACTGAACAGCCCGTAATTTCCTCCGAAATCGGTTGGCACCGCAATGGTGTAGTCCAGGTTCAGGGTCACACTCTCTCCCGGCTGCAGAGCCGTTGGAAGGTCCACCCGCAGAGCACTGTTGTTGTATTCGACGCTAAAAGCACTCTCAACCCCATCCAGCTGCAAATCGTTCACCACCATCACTTCACCGGAGTTATTGGGGAACATGCGCAAATAGATCTCATTCAATGCGATATCTTCATTGTTCCAGTATGTAACTTGCTCCTGCCCTTCGATCTGTGCAAAGGGTTCTGCCATGCTCAGGGTTAATTCATAACGCGTAGCCGTTTGAAAGCGCTCCACGGCATCCTGTTCGACGGCGGTCAATCCCTGCCGATAGCTATCCAGGGAATTTTCTTCATCCGGCTGGGCACCATTCGCAGTTGGATTTGCAGATGCTACCCGGCAGCCGGCAACCAGCGCAGTCATCATCCCGATCATCAATAAAGCAGGTAATAGTTTCTTCATCTTTTCCTCCGGAGTAGTAATTCCTTTCCTATTGTATAGAAAAAAACGCACTTGTTGCATGGACAAATGGATAATTTATGCTGCTTCCTGCCGGTGCCAACAAACAAACTATAATGGTAGGTATGGGCAAATCGACAGCGCTTATTGCATTTCTGATCGTGGCATTCCTGTTCTCTTCTTGCCGTTCTCCCATCAGCCTGGTCACCTACGAAGAATCACTGCAGGGCACCCCCACCCTGACCGCATCACTCGACATGCACACCATAGAATCCATTCCAGATACCTCATCCATCCGGCATAAGATCGACTTATGGAGCGCCGCCACGCCCATGCTGCGCGGCGTGAATATCTGGCAGGCGCTGGTGATCCCCGCGGTAGATGGCGAGTCCAAAGGCACGGGGCACGTCGGTCCGCCATTTTCTCAACAGGATTTTGACCTGCTGGCAGAGTTGGGTGCCAATTACGTGGTCATTTCTGCGCCGGGATTGTTCACGGAAAACCCGCCTTACGGGGTGGATAGCGAAGTGCAGCACAACCTGGACAATCTGCTGGACATGCTCGCCAGAGCCGACCTTTTTGCCACCATCGCCTTTCGCACCGGACCCGGCAAAGCCGAATGGAGCCTGTGCTGCTCGGATGTCTCTTATTACAATGATTACTTCAACGACACGGTGTGGAGCGACCCGCAAGCCCAGACAGCCTGGGCGGAGATGTGGCAGTACACCGCTGACAGATATAAAGACAACCCGGTGGTGGTGGGATATAAACTGATGGTCGAGCCCAACGCCGCCGATATCCTGTACGGCATTGATTCTCCCGGGGAATTTTTCCGCGCGTATTCCGGCAGCTTATCCGATTGGGTCACGTTCTATCCCAAGATCGTGAGTGCCATTCGCGAGGTCGATAATGAAACCCCTATCCTGGTCGGAGCAGACGGCTACAGTTCCGTCGCCTGGTTGCCTTATCTCACTCCGGCAGACGCTGAAAACATGGTCTATGTTGCCCACCAGTATATGCCCTACGATACCTACACGCACCAGTCCACCCGTGCAAAGAACAGCTATCCCTCCCAATTCGATGTGAACAATGACGGCGATCAGGAGAATTTCGACAAGCATTATCTTTCGAATCTATTGCAACCGGTGCGCCAATACCAGAAGAAATATACGGTGCCAATCGCCATTGACGAGTTCGGGGTCAAACGCTGGGTGCCGGGGGCAGCGGATTACCTTATTGATCTGCTGGATCTCTTTGAACAGGCTGGTTGGAACTACGCCATCTGGGAATGGTCGACCGGCTTTGAACCTTTTGGGGTTGAGGTGGACAATTTCAATTACAAATTGGGCACCGATCCTTCCAATAAAAGTCTCCGGTTGGATAACCCCCTGCTGCAGGTATTGCGCAGCTATTGGAGCCTGAACAGCATCCGCCCTTCCAGTGCTCCCTGGTAAGCCATTCCGAATACAGATAAGCGAAAACCGCCCAGAATTCTGGGCGGTTTTCTTTGTTTTTTTTGCTGCGGCGCCTTATAGGGTCATAAGGAGGGATGCCGCAGCTTTTTGTTTCGCATTACACATGAGAGACATCACCTCCTGTTCCTTTAGGATAGCAATTTGAGTGTTCCTGCTTCCATTTTATTGTACCCGATTTTTACGGGATGGCGAAAGTAATTCGCCAGGTATCATCCGTTTGTACTTTTTGTGAAGAACTGCCCACTACCTCGAACCAGGTATTGCCCGGTTTGAACGGGAAGACATTGCCATCACCGTCCACCAGCGTCAGGGTGGAACTGCTGGTATCGCGCTTCCAGTAGACCGGGAAGAGTTGTCCATCGCGGGCAATCAGCGCATCACCCATTCCCACCATGTTGACATCCATCACCTCTTCGGTGGCGTTCTTGACATAGTAGCTGTATGGCACGAACAGAACAACGACATTATCCGCGCTGATCGCTTCATCAGTGACCTGATCGACCAGCACATCATAATTCTCTTCATCCACAGTGCCGGCGTTGGACTGGTCAACATAACGTACATACTTGCCCGATTCACCGTCATACACCCAGCGGTTATATACGGCATTCGAGAAATGAACGGTTACCTCATTTGCCGGGTAGCCATTCACATCCATGCCCTTGCGGAAAAACATCCCACTGAGATCCTGTGGTTGATTGTCGATCCCCAATCTGACCAGCGCATCAGGGAGCTGCGCCAGGTTGGCAAACAGCATATTCTCACCACCCACCGCTTCGCGATACAGGGCGGGATAAGTGGTCGGTCCTTCCACCACCAGACGGGATGAGATATCACTGTTCCACATCCGGCTGTAAACCGCCGAATAGGCACTTCCGAAAAGGAATACGGCTTTGTAACTCTGCACGGCTTGAATGTCAAAGAAACGCGCCGAACGTACCGGACCCACTTTCTCGGGAACTTGCCCGTGGTAGAGGGCAATGAAACGCGTGCTGCCGAACTCGGTGTAATATTCATACACGATATCCGCCGCACTCAAGCCTGATTGCGGGCGGTGCTCACGTGGCAGGTTTTCAATCTTCACCGCCGCCACGCGCTGTGCCAGAATTGCCGGGTCAGCCACTTCCAACCCCGTCAGAGGGTTGACGTTTTCCGGATAATCCACCGGACCGATACCCTCCACGGGATAATCCGGAGTGGGGGTAAATGTGGGCTCCGGGGTGTCGGTAGGAACCATTTCGGTAGCGGTCAGGGTGGGTTCCATGGTCGCTGCCGGTGCTGCGGTCGGTGAACACGCTGCCAGCAGCATCACAATGAACACAAAAGCGATTTTATACTTTTTCATATTTTCTCCAATGTTGAGGGCATTTTACCCCATAAATGACAGGCTTGCATCTAATTTGAGTATCATCTATAATCTCGTTTCAAGAGTTGACCATGCAATTAAATCGTAAAATAGGGCTGATCGTAACAGGATGTATCTTTATTGTTGTGCTGATAAGTGCCTGGCTGCTTTCTCCGGATGGATTAAATGCAAAATTATGGTGGGTGGGTTCTGCCGTGTGCCACCAGCTCCCCGACCATTCTTTTCAGCTTAATGGGCAGCAGTTTCCTTTATGTTCACGCTGCACCGGCACGTACCTCTCGGCATTCATCGCTTTACTCTATTTTATGACCCGCGGTAAGCGGGCAGCCATTCCACCTAAAAATTTACTGGTCGCATTCATTCTCTTTTTCCTTTTTTGGGTGGTCGACGGAATCAATTCGTTTTCCTTTGAAGTATTGCACCAGCAATGGTTCTATGCCCCCTCCAATCTGTTGCGATTCCTCAGTGGGATCGGTATGGGGATGACCTTTGCGCTCACCATCATGACCATTTTCAACATGGTGTTCTGGAAAGATGCGCAAGACATATCCCTTGTCAAAGATCGGCAAGAGTTTGCAGCCCTGTTGGTCTTTGAAAGCCCGCTGCTGCTCTTTCCTTTGAACAAGAGCACACTCATCTTCGATCTTGCCGGGCTTTTCAGCATCCTGACCGTCCTCACCCTGATCGCCCTGTTATACGCCATTTTGATCGTGATCATCGCACACAAAGAGGGTAGCTATGCACATCTTCTGGACGCAAGCATACCTTTGCTGTTGGGATCCAGCGCAGCCATGGCACAGGTCTTTTTACTGGTATATGTTCGTTCAGCCGTTTCCCCTTCCGCCATTTTTCATTTATGATATAAGAATACGAGGAGATATTTTGATGGGTGCCTTTTTAGAGATTTTTTCTGGTTTCGGATTATCCGCCAGTGCGGGGCTGAATGCTTATATTCCATTGTTGGTGACCGCTTTGCTGGCAAAATTCACCAATCTCGTCCATCTGCAGGAACCCTGGGATGCACTCACCAGTTGGTGGATCATCGGGCTGTTGATCGTTTTGAGCCTGGTCGAGTTCTTTTTAGATAAGATCCCGGTTGTGAATCATTTCAACGATGCGGTGCAATCCATAGTGCGTCCGACCGCAGGAGCGATTGTATTTGCTGCCAGCACCAACATCATCACCGATATCCACCCCGTTCTGGCGCTGGCGCTTGGATTACTGGTGGCAGGAAGTGTGAACCTGGTCAAATCGGTGGCAGTTCGCCCGGCAGTATCCGCTTCTACCGGAGGAAGCGGGAATATTCCGGTCAGCGTTGTGGAGGATGTCACTTCCACCAGCGTATCGGTTCTCTCCATCGTGGTGCCCATTGCAGTAGCCTGTATCCTCATTTTTGTGATCTGTTGGGCAATTTGGCGCTTTGCGATCCGCCCGCTGGGGAAAGACTGAAGTTACAGTAACTCCTTTAAATGCAGGTCTCCAACACTCTTGAAGATGTCCTGCAATTCTGACAATCCCTCCAATGTCATGCGCCGCTCATGTCCGTTGATGCGCAGCGCACGGAATTCTTCCCTATCCAGAATGCTCTGCTTTCCATCAGGATAGACCAGCAGGTCTAATGCCAGGTCCTCATACGAGATGTGCTCAAAGGATATCTTCACCGGTCTGCAAAGATTGCAATACCAGGCTTTGATGTGAGGAGAATCACCCGCGTGTACTTCGTAAATATTGAACCATTTATCGTTTAAATAATATTCGTGAAACACATCTCCCGCCAGAAAATCCACTTCTTCTACGATTACTTTTGGGATGCCAAAAACAGCCGATACCAGCACTCCCTTATCGCTCCGGCGGATTATCTGACCGTCATATTGAAAGACAGCCTGCCCGGTTTCATCCTTTTTGATGATCGTAATTTGTTCGTTCATCTCCTCCATACCATAAGATCGCAGCGGGATCTATTTTCAATTTTATATGTTGCCCTATTGTACGACGTTGGAGATCGCGAAAATGGAAGATCTCTCCATCCTCCAACAGCAGTGACAGACGGTAGCCATCTCCGCGAAACTGGGAATCTTTGATCACTCCCGTTATTGAATTACTGCTCCCCGCCCCATTTTCGGGCTGAACAGATTCCGGTCGAAGTACCAGGGTTACTGCTTCTCCCGGCTTTGGTTTCCGGTCGTCATGGCTCCCCAGTTCAAAATCACCCAGGTGGGTGGATACTTTCAAGGGGTCCGTGGAAGTGATCTTCCCCTCCACGTGATTGGTGAAACCCAGAAAACCTGACAGCCACGCCGAAGCCGGTTTGCTATAGATCTCCTCCGGGTTGCCTTTTTGTAAGATATACCCAAAGTTCAACACCGCCACGCTATCCCCGACGGTAAAAGCTTCTTCCTGGTCATGGGTCACATAGATGGTCGGAAGTTGCAGTTCTTTTAATATCTCCCGCAGTTCCTGTCCCAGTTGATCGCGTAGCGCTTTATCCAGCGCGCCCAGTGGTTCGTCCAACATGAGCAGCGCCGGTTTAGCAGCGATGGTACGAGCCAGTGCCACGCGTTGCTTCTCCCCACCAGAGAGATCGCCCACCTGCCGGGTGGCAAAGCCTTCCATGTGTACGATATGCAACGTCTGATCGACACGCGCTGCGATATCCTGCTTCTTCCAACCCTGCATACGTGGTCCAAAGGCGATGTTCTCTGCTACATTCATGTGTGGAAAGAGGGCATAATCCTGGAACATCAATCCAAAATTGCGTTTTTCGACCGGGAGAGAGGTGATATCTTGATCTTGCCATAAGATCTGCCCCGCGTCGGCTTGCTCCAAGCCTGCAATGATGCGCAGCAGTGTGCTCTTGCCGCTGCCCGAGGGACCGAGCAAACAAAGTGTCTCGTTCTGATGCAGGTCAAAGCTCATATCCCGCAGAAGAGGAGCATTCTCATAATTCTTTTTAATGGAACGTACAGACAGACATACCGCTTTCATGATTCCCTCTCCTTAGTGGTTAATGCTTCCATGATGAACATGGCAGCGGCACACACCGTCAATAAGATACATGCCATCGCCATCGCCTGCCCGTAGTTCAACGCACCCGGCAACCCCAGGTAACGATAGATCGCAATTGGCATGGTGGGATAATCCGGTCGGGTCAGGAACGAGGTAGCACCAAACTCACCCAGCGAGAGGATGAACGCATACAACGCCCCCACCAGCAATGGTTTTCGAATGAGAGGCAGATCGATCGTCTGCAGGGTTCTGAGCGGCGATGCGCCCAGGGTACTGGCAGCATCGTGCATGCTGGCTGGAATGGTCGAAAGCGCCGGGTACAGGGTGTTGATGACCACCGGCAGCGCCACCAGGGAATGCGCAATGGGGATCAGCACCTGCGGGAACTGCTGAAAGAATGGCAGCCGTGTAAACGTCAGTAAAAAACCCAATCCCAGGGTCACAGAAGAAGTTCCCAACGGTAAGATCAACAGGGCACGCAGCCACTTCGCACGACGCATCTGCACCAGGGCATTGGCTGTGATGATCCCCAGGATGCCGGCGATCAGCATGGTTGCCAGTGCATATAACAGGGAATTTTTTAATGCTTCGATAGGCGGGACATAAAAAAGGGAGCGACGGGTATTCCTGAATAATTCCCGATAATAATCCAGGGTGAAGCCGGTCTGATACGCGCCCAACTGCGTTCGATCTGCTTCCAGTTTTACCACAGAGCGCATGATCAGTCCCACCTCGGGCAGCACGAAGAACAAAACTAAACAGACAAGCAGTATGCTGATCATGATCTTCTGAAAGCGTCCGGTCGGTCGTTTCAACCTTTCACTGTTGATATCCGGCAGAAATGAGACCACCCCGCTCTTTTTATCCCGCATACTCAGCAGGGAGATGACAAAGGTCATTAACAACTGCAAGACGCTCAACAATCCCGCCAGCGGGAGGTTCAACAATTGGGTGGTCTGGCGATAGATCTCCACTTCCAGGGTGCTGAACGCAGGACCACCCAACAGCAGGATCACCCCAAAACTGGTGAAATCAAACAGGAACACCATCAAAAATGCGGAGACGATGGATGGTTTCAAGAGTGGCAGGGTTATATGATAAAAACGTTGCCAGGGCGACGCCCCCAGTACTCGTGCCGCCTGTTCCTGTTCGACCTCCAATTGTGCCCAACCTGCCCCCACCATACGCACAAAGATGGAAGTATTGTAGAAGATATGTGCCAGCAGGATGATCCACAAGGTATTCATGAGTTGAATGGGAGGATCGGACAATGCAAAAACACGCATGAAAAGGAGATTCAACCAACCATTGGCGCCCAATAAACTATTGAACGCAGCGGCAACCACCACCGTCGGCAATATGAATGGAAGGGTGACAACGATCTGGAAAAATCGTTTCCCTCTGAAGCGAAAATGGGAAAACGTATAGGCGATGGGGAATCCCACCAGGATGGTCAGAAGAGTGGAGAGGATCGCTTGAAAAAGCGTAAATCCAAGCGGGGCACTTATTTGTGCAAATAAATCACTCCCCCAGGAGCCTTGAAACGCTTCAATCGCTTTTTCAAAGATGATACCAAGCGGCAGGGCATAGAAAGTCAGCAAGAAGGTCAGGGGAAAAATTCCCAAAGAAAAGAAGACCTGCCGCCTGGTTTGTTTCATTTCTTACCTACTGCAGGATGGCTGCCTGCCAGGCTGCGATCCAGGCATCGCGAGAGGCGGCTATTTCTGTGTAAGGTAGGGTCGCAGGAGCATCCGGGATCTGGTTGTACTGCACGAATTCCTGTGGGAGCTGCGCCTGGCTGTTGACCGGCAGCACGAACATGTTCATGGGAATATCTTCCTGGAAGGATACACCCAACATGGCATCGACGAATTTCTCCGCCAGAGCACGGTTGGAGGTGCCCTTCAGGATTCCGACAAATTCGATCTGCCGGAAACAGGTGTTTGGTCCAATGATGGAAGCCGTGGGAGCCTCATCCAGAGGTTCCGTGGCAAAGATCACTTCGGCTGCCGGACTGGTGGCATAAGATACCACCATGGGCTGCGGACCTTTCCCGGAAGAACCCGAGAAATTGGAATAATAAGCTGTCTCCCAATCATTGACCACCACCAGCCCATTATCTTTTAATTGCTGCCAGTAATTCAAATAATCGTCTTCGCCATACTGGGCAATGGTTGCCAGTAAAAAAGCCATCCCGGGAGATGAAACGGTAGGATTCTCCACCACCAGCAACCCCGCATACTGTGGATCGAGCAGGGCATCCAGACTTTGTGGGATAGCCAACTGTTTCGCAGCAAAATAAGTTTTATCGTAGTTTATGCACACATCGCCATAATCCACCGGTAGCGCACGATCCTGTCCATCCAGCTTGAATTCATCGGGGATATCTGCCAACAGCGGAGAATGATATGCTTCATAGATATCCTCGTCCAGAGCCCTGGACAGGAAGGTATTGTCAACTCCATAAAACACATCTCCTAATGGCGCATCCTTGGTAAGGATGACCTTATTCAGGGCACCGCCGGTATCGCCGCTCAATATGAAATTGACCTTCACGTTGTTCTCTTGTTCAAATTGAGCGACCACATCTTCGCTGATCGCAAATGAGTCATGGGTAAGCACCGTCAGGGTGCGTTCCTCTTGCGTACAGGCACTTAAAGCCAGCACACCGGTCAGCAAGCAGACCAGGATAAAACGAAATTTCTTGTTCTTCATCACACATCCTTTCACGAACGCGTCCGGGTATGGATACACAGAGCGAGCCCACTCTGCATGGAAATGCTAGCATGGGAAGAGGTCATCTCATTGCTCACACCCCGTGTTTTATATTGTTCTAATGTCTCTCCAACAAGCGGATATTTCATATTCTGGGTGGTTACTTCTTCGCAATTCCCCTCCAGGGGAATGAAAGAAATGAGATCCCCTGCACTTCCGCTTATCTCCTGGGTTCCGTCCACCAGGAACACTTCTTCGACCCCGTCGTCGAACGTGATCTTGCATTTTTTAAAATCCGGATCAAGCATGAGAAGCAGGTTGGCAATGGTCTGGTCAAGCCTTCCCCCCAAGCCAGCCACGATCAAGATCTCCCGATACCCGCGCTGCATAGCCGCCTGGATGGCAAGTTCGAGGTCCGTTTGATCCTTGTCTTTGTTGAAGCGAACGATCTCAGTTTGCTGGAATTCAGCGATATCCAGATCAGAGGCGGAAATGGAATCCATATCTCCGATCACCAGGGCGGGTTTCAATTTCAGCTTGTTGATATGCTTCAGCCCACCGTCGGCAGCGATGATGAAATCACGCGCTTTCAGTTGGGGTAAGATCAGGGAATAATCCCGCACCACCCCATTCACAAAGATCACTGCTCTATTCATAAAAAAAGCCCTCGACCGGCGAGGGATTTGTTTTTTTCACTCTCCCTCCGCCGGTATTATCCGGATCAGGTTTTACGGGTCGAAGATTTCCTCTTCCTCTCAGCCGCTTTACGGCTCCCCGGATCTGTTCCTTATATTTTATTGTGGACTAAGTATAGGCAGATTCACCCTTTCTGTCAAATCGTACTAATCGACCTGTTTGATCGAGATCTGCAGATCCAGTATCCCCTGGTCGCGATGGTGGCGATCGGTGATTGGATCGATCGCAAAGGCATGCCGGCTATCGATCCATTCCAGCAGATTTTCCAGAACACCCATCAGGAAATGCTGTCCTCCGATCTGCAACATCGTCCCTTCCGGCAAGTTGATCTTTCCGGTGAGATGCCATTCCTGTTTCTGCGCATCCTGGTTCAACTCAATTTGACCCGCACCGCTTTCGTTCAGTATTTCGATGAATGCATTCAGCGCAGTGCTGACCTTTTCAACAAATGGCAACAAACGCTTTTCAATACTGCCGCATTCAACCAGAGCAGGAAATGCGTCTTTATAGGTTTTAAAAGCCATTCTTCCTGCAGATTGCGCGACACCCGCCAAGCTTTGTGAACCCAGTTCTTTTTCCAAAGCAAACGCCAGACTTTCATAGAAAGAAACGGGTAATAATTCTGATGTCAATACCCTGCCATCGTCGAAGCAGACAGCATAATCAGCCGACCCCAGAACCTTCCGCAGCAGATCAGGTCCCAGGATCTCATAAAATCCGTTCAGGAAACCTTCTTGAAGAAAGATGTTCATCGATAAAAATACCTTCAGAGCTAATGAAATGTGCGTTTGAATTATAACAATATTCCCCCGGCAAAAATTGCGATTAAAATCTATGTAGAAGAGGATACGATGCCAACCATAAAGAACCTGCTGATCAACCACGATGAAGATGTGCGCGCCATCATCCTGACCAAATGGGGGATCGATGCAGACCTGGAACTATCGGGGCAACAGTTACAACTCCTTATTGACACCACGCTTCAAGAAGGAGTGATAACGGAGATCGTCCAGTCTTTGCCCGGTGAAGCCAGCCAGGCTTTCCATGCCCTGGTCAATTCTGAGGGGAAAATGCCCTGGTCACAATTCAGCCGCCGGTATGGCGATATCCGCGTGATGGGAATCGCCAAACGAGAACGCCTGCACCCCGAACGGGATCCGTCCAGCACCGCAGAATTATTATGGTATAGCGGGTTGATCGGCAGGGCATTTTTTGACGCCAGACCTGAACCCAGAGAATTTGTATATGTCCCTGAAGAGATCTGTGACCTTTTCAGGCAGTCTGCTGGCACCACCAAACCCCTCGGGGAGCAATTGGTACCACCCAAAGGCAGCACTTCCAAACTGGCACAGGACGCCATGGTAGATGACATCTGCAGCATGCTGGCAGGGTTGCGTATGGGGATGAAAACTGAGGCGATTCAACCCCTGCGGGGTGTATTGAAGCATGCCCAGTTATCCCAGCTCCTTCTGGGAATGAAATTGATCGATAAAAAAGGGACTTTGAATCTGGATGCCGTGCAGGACCACCTCACCAAACCGAGGGAAGCAGCACAATTTGAGATATTGCAAACCTGGTTAAAAAACCGCACGTTCAGCGAAATGGCATACCTGCCTGATCTGCATTTCGAAGGTAACCTGAAAGTGAATACGGTTCAAATACGCCAGCGTATTATCGACCTGCTCGAGCCCATCCCGTCGAACACCTGGTGGGATTTATCTGCCTTCATCCGGGATGTGAAGATCAACAGCCCGGAAGTGCTGCGTGTGGCGGGTGAGATGGATACCTGGTACGTCAGCGACCGGCAAAGCGGCGCTCTCCTGCGCGGTTTTGAGCACTGGGATGAGGTCGAAGGGGCTTTCCTGCATTTCTTCGTTTCTACGATCTTGTTTGGCTTGGGGTTATGCGATCTACTGGTAGATAGAAAAAGTGAAGAAGTTTACGGATTCCGCTGGACGGACCGCAAAGCACTTCTCAACAACGCTCCTGATCATTCTCCCGGAGAGGATAGTGGAAAGTTCTACACCCTGGCGCAAGCCAATCTATGCATCAGTACGGAATGCGCCCGTACCCTGCGTTATCAGATCGCCCGTTTCTGCGAGTGGAAAGGGCTGCGGCGGAATGAGTATCAATACCAGATCACGCCGCGTTCTCTGCAAGCAGCCCGGCAGCAGGGATTGCAGGTACCCCAATTGACCGGGTTGCTGAAAAAACATCTCACCCAGGAACCTGCGCCCGGTCTCTACCAGGCACTGCAACGCTTTGAATCGAAGAATGCCTTTGCCAATGTCACCCATCAGGTCCTGCTGCGGATCGCTGATAACGCTGTGGCAAGAACATTGAAACGATCCGATTTGCAAAAATATATAATCGAGGAATTGAACCCCACCACCTTCATCATCGATCGAAAAGGAATAGAACATTTTCAGGCTAAACTTACTGAATTAGGTTACTTGTGCCAGATTGACGGCTAGGTATAATTTTTGAAAGCGGGCTGATCCAGTCCGAGAAATATGAGGTGAACATGGCTAGCAGATTTGATTGGATACAGAAAGAACTGAAAAACCTGAATAAGAACGGTCTTTACAACCACATTCGCACGCTTGATTCTCCGCAGGGCGCCTGGCTGGTAGTAGACGGGAAGAAAGTTTTGAATTTTTGCTCCAACAACTATCTGGGTTTGGCAAATCATCCGCGCCTGGTTGAGGCTGCCCAAAAAGCGTTGGGTCAATATGGCGTAGGTCCAGGAGCGGTACGCACCATCGCCGGAACAATGGAGATCCATCACCAATTGGAGAAAAGGGTGGCTGCTTTCAAACATTCCCCGGCTGCCATATCCTTTCAATCCGGTTTTACCGCAAACCTTGCCACCATCCCCGCCCTGGTGGGAAAAGAAGATGTGATCTTCTCGGACGAATTGAACCACGCCAGCATCATTGACGGCTGCCGGTTATCGGGTGCGCGCGTTCTGCGCTACAACCATTGCGATCCGTTGCACCTGGAACAGGTCATCAAGGAGAATGAAGACAACTACAGGCGAGCGCTGATCGTCACCGACGGCGTTTTCAGCATGGATGGGGACATCGCACCGTTGGACCGCTTGTACGAAATTGCCGAGGGCTATGACATTCTGTTGATGGTCGATGACGCACATGGAGAGGGGGTGCTCGGAAAAGGCGGGCGTGGCATCGTCGATCATTTCAACCTGCATGGGAAAGTGGATATTGAAGTCGGCACCTTCTCAAAAGCCTTTGGAGTGGTCGGTGGGGTGGTTTCAGGCAACGCCGATATTGTCGAATGGCTGACCCAACGCGGGCGCCCATTCCTGTTCTCCAGTGCCGTCACACCCCCCGATGTGGCAGCCTGCATTGCTGCCATCGATCTGCTGGAAGAATCCACGGAACTGGTGGACAAATTATGGTCCAATGGGGCATATTTCAAGCAAGAGCTGAACACACTGGGCTTCGACACCGGCAAGAGCCAGACGCCCATCACCCCCGTGATGCTGGGAGAAGCACAACTCGCCCAGGATTTCAGCAGGCTGCTTTTTGAACGCGGGATCTTTGCCACATCCATTGGCTATCCGACGGTACCGCAGGGCAAAGCACGCATCCGGGTCATGATCTCGGCTGCTCACAGCACCGCCGATCTGGATAAAGGGCTGGAAGGATTCAAAGCGGTCGGGAAGGAATTAGGAGTGATCTAGCCGTCCCCCCTCTGAAAAAGAAAACCTAAAAGAGCAGATACCTACGAGATATCTGCTCTTTTTCATCGATCTGGGTGTGAAGAGCCGATTTTGGTCTGTAAATTCAAGAGCTTACGACTTTGGAATTCACATTTTTCGCCCCATCCATTTTCAAAATCGGGGTACCAATTGCTTGACCGCCGGAAAATCAAATGTTAAAATACCTCTCTCTGCCCCCATCGTCTAGAGGCCTAGGACGCAGCCCTTTCAAGGCTAAAACTGGAGTTCGAATCTCCATGGGGGCACAGCCGCAGAAAGCCCAACACGGGCTTTTTTTATTTAACCGGCAACGAACCTTTTTTTGTATGATAAAAAAATTCTGAGATTAAGATAAAACCCGGCTCCACTTCTGTGAAACCGGGTAAAAAGAAAAACCGTCGAGGTTTTAAATCATCTGTTTTTGCAGATTCATGTTTCTTCCTTATTTTGCGGCTTGAACAATCGCTGAAACCGCTGCCAGCCCTCTTTGATCCTGGGACGTTGCTGCTGCCAGGTTCCCACGATACCGTACGGGAAGAACAATACGATCAAAATGAAGATGATGCCAAAGACCAGCGGCCAGCGAGCACCGAACCAATCATACAGCACCAGGCTGAGTGCCTGCATGATGCCCGCCCCCAGGATCGGACCGGTCAGCGTGCCCATGCCGCCCAGGATGACCATAATGAGCACATTAACGGAAGTCACCGCGGATGTCATGGAGGGGGTGGCACTGGTGTTCCAGATAGCATATATTGCCCCTGCCAGCCCTGCAAATAATCCCGATACCAGGAAAGTGATGGTGCGATAGATGACCGGGTTATACCCGATCATGCGCATACGATCTTCATTCTCACGATTGGCTACGATCACCCGTCCGGTGGGTGAATTGGTGAAACGGCGCAGAACCAGATAACAAATCACCATGAAGGCTAACGTGATGAAGTAGAAGCTGAAACGGTGCTGGGTCGGATTCAACCACGCCGGAACGGGAACCCCATGTAAACCCTCGTCCGCACCGGTCCATTTCACGAAATCGGTCGCCTTTGAGACGATATGGATCGCTTCTGCCAGCGCCAGGGTGAGCATGGCAAAATAAGCTCCTTTCAGTCGCACCGAGGTAGCGCTGAACAGCAAGCCAATCAGTAAGGAGACCAGCATGGCAGCCAACAACGCCACGACCAGAATAATAACGCCGGTGATATCCGCTCCCCCCGGCAAAGTGATCTTGTACTTCACTGCAAATGTTGGACCCCAATGTGTCAACAACAGCGCCGTAGTATAAGCTCCTCCGCCGAAGAAAGCAGCATGTCCGAAGGAAAGGGTCCCGCTGTAACCGATGAGCAGATCATAACTCATCGCCAGCACTGCCATGATAAAGAAACTGATCAACTGCCCTTCCCAATATTTAGTAATGCCACTGTTCAGCCCTGAACCGCTGAAGAGATTCATCAGGAATGGAAAGGCGATCAACGCAAGCGAAACAAGGAGAAAGCCTTTTTCTTTCCTTACCAGCGATAAAAAGGATGTCTTCTTTTTGTTTTCTGTCATGTTCACTCCTTCTTACCAAAAAGACCGGAGGGTCTGATAAGCAGCATCACCACCATAATGATGACCGTGGAAGCCTCTGCGATGGCGGGGGATAGGGAGAGCTTCAAGGCGAAGTAATCGCCAAAGGCACGCGCCAGACCCAGGATGATCGCACCGATGAATGCTCCCACATATGATCCCATCCCCCCCAGCACAACCGTGATAAAACCCTGCATCTGGTATTGTTCACCCATCAGCGGCTGGATGGGGATGAATGGGGCGGCACCGATACCTCCCAGGGCTGCCATCGCGATCCCCAAGGCAAATACCAGGGTGAAAACCGAGCGCACATTGATGCCCAATGCTTCCACCATTTCCGGGTCCTGCACACCTGCCCGGATGATCATCCCCAATCTGGTCCTGGTCATCAGCACGGTGATGAATATGAACATTAGAATACCCAGCAAGATGATAAATAAACGGTAGGTTGGAAATGTGACCCCCAAGAAATCAATGGTGGCATTTCCATTCTGCAACCATTCCATCAAGGTCGCAGCTTTCCCATCTTGAGCGAACAGTGGTGGGCGCACCATCTGGTAGGTAAGCGGATCCCACAGCACCTGCACTACTTCCTGGATCACAAAGCTCAACCCCAAAGTCATCAAAACCACAAAGGTGGTTCGTTTATAGAGTGGACGGATGAACACGATCTCGATCAGTGCACCACTGATGAAGCCGAACAGTGCCCCGGCTAGAACTGCCAGAACAAAACGCAGATTCCCATCCATTAAAAGAACCATTTCGGGAAGCTGTTCCTTATATAAAGTCAGAAAGATCGTGCCTGATAAAAGAAGGACAACGAAAATTACCGTTCTGGTTTGTTTGTGCAGTGAAGCGCTTTCATTTTTATTGCCGGGTTTGGCAGCCGCAAACGAAACAGCCAGTCCACTCAAGAAGAAAAGAAACGGTCGGATCCAAAATTGTGTGTTGGGTTCCTGCGCGCTCAATTCCATCAATGGATTGCCTATCGCCGTAGTTGCTGCAGCAACCATGGCAGTATCCGCCAACCCCAATATATCCAATTTCAGCAGTCCAGATACCGCTAACACAACTGCGAAAACATAACCCAGGCGCGGTAAAGTTTTCTGCCAGGTCTCACTGATATTCAAGCGGATCAAAAACGGTTTGATGATGGATAAGCACAATACGCCGGCAGCGAAGGCAGTCACCAGCGGCAACAATCCAAAAATGAAGGTCGGGTTGGTATAAAACTGCCAGCCGATATATGCACCCAGCATGAACATGGAACCGTGGGCAAAGTTCAATACATCCATCAAACCAAAGATCAGGGTTAACCCGGCAGCGACCATGAAAAATAATGACCCCAGAGTCAAGCCAGACAAAGTGGTGCGCAGGAAGGGTTTGGGTCCCAAATACTGGATGCCCGCGTAGATCAATCCCACCACTACCAGAAGTGTTATCAAGATCGTCCGAAGTATCTTATTTTTTTGCTGCATGGCTGACCTCTGTTTTTCTTGCATGGATGCTGGCACCCAGATACTCATGGATCATATCCTCATCCTGTACCAGGTCTTTCATCAACCCACGCTGAACACTCTTGCCATCATCAATGATGATGAAACGTTCCGCCAATTGACTTGCCATAATAAAATTCTGCTCCACTAAGAGCACGGTAGAAGTAGTGCTGAGTTTGCGAATGGCTTCCATCATTTGTTCGATCAGGATGGGAGCAAGTCCTTCACTGGGTTCATCGATCAACAGCAATTTGTTATCCGGCACCAGTGCCCGGGCGACTGCCAGCATTTGCTGCTGCCCACCGGAAAGATGGTTCCCGGGTAATTTATAAAGGCGCTCCAGATCAGGGAACAAATCGAAGATGAACTTGGCATGGCGATCAAAATCGCCGCGTTTGCGTTCAGCCAATTTGAGATTTTCCATCACACTGAGTGAGCGGAAAATTGCGCGATGTTCAGGTACATAGCCTATGCCTAAATTAGCATTATTAAAGGCATGTTTTCCCTGGATCTCTGCATCTTCGAAAATGATCTTCCCCGAGCTTGGCGGGGTGAGCCCAAGGATCGATTTCAGGGTGGTGGTCTTCCCCGCCCCATTGCGTCCCAACATCACCGTGATCGACCCGCGGGGAACTTCCAGGGATACCCCTTCCAATATATGGAATTGCCCGATGAAAGTATGGATGTTTTCAACCGAGAGAATGATCTGTTCTGAGTGATGCCCCTTGTTCATATCAATTCTCCATAGAGGTCACCCAGATAGGCGCGCTGCACCTGCTGGTTTTGAGCGATCGACTTTGGTGAACCCTCTGTAAGCACTGCGCCCTGGCTCATCACGGTGATGGTATCCGAGATCTGCATTACCATATCCATGCGATGCTCGACCAGGACAGCCGTGCGGTGATTTTCTTTTACAACCTGACTGATGATATCGATCAGTTCAGGGACCTGCTCGGATGACATGCCGGCGGTAGGTTCATCAAAGAGGAGCAATTCAGGATCACTTGCCAGCATGATCCCCAATTCCAATTTCCGTTTTTCCCCATGGGGTAGATTGCGTGCCAGCATGTGTTCCCTCCCATTTAACCTCACCTGCTTCACGACCAGCAGAGCTTTGTCAATATATTCCGTGAAATCATCCGCTAACTTCAAGAATCGAAAACTGTCCTTTCCAAGGGCTTGCGTTGCCAGACGGATATTTTCAAGGACGGTCAAATTAGGAAAGATATTGGTAATCTGAAATGAACGCCCGATGCCCAAGTGTGCTCTGCGATAGGGTGCCAGATCGGTTATTTTTTCCCCTTTAAAATAGACATCCCCTCCACTGGGTGGCATCACCCCACTGAGCAAATTGAACAGGGTAGTTTTGCCTGCCCCATTTGGTCCGATAATAGCGTGCATGGTGTGTTTTTTAACCCGGATGCTTACACCATCTACTGCAATTAACCCGCCAAAGGTCTTCCGTAAATTCTTTGCTTCAAGGATTATTTGATCGCTCATAATTTCCCTTTATGCACCTGAGATAATGGATCTATCATATTTGAAACTAGGGAGGACTTGAAAACCCCTCCCTAGTTTTATGTTTTCCCATAATCAAAGTTTATAACAAAAGCTCCGATTACAAGATGGTTAATCCCTTATTCTGCCGGAACAGTCGGTAGATCTCCGCAGCGGCTGGCATATTCACCTTCCAAAGTGCAAGGCACGCCCAGAGCATCATACTCGGTCACTGCAACTGTCTCGAAGAATTGGTATTCATTGATCCCGTCATCATCAAGGTCCGGGTCAAGATTGACAAGTCTGAGAATATTCATCGGTTGTTCGCAGACATGGTCTTCCGGACGGATGTAATAGGTACCTTTCGGACCTTCGAATGTCAGCCCTTCCAGCGCTGCGATCAGCGCCTCACTGGATGCATCGCCACCCGTTATTTCCAGGGCTTTTGCCAACGCCAATGCAGAAGCCATACCGCCAGCGGTAAAGAGATCTGGGGGTTCGTTGTACTCTTCAAGATGGCGGGCTGTCAACCAGTCGTTGATCTCGGTATCAGCAGCAGTGTAATGGTAAACATTCAGACCAACCTGCCCCAGTGCTGCACCATATACTGCAACGAAGGAAGCATTATCGCCGTAGCCGGTTCCCACGGTCATCTCTTCCAGAGCGCCCAAATCGGACAGTTGCTGGAACAGGGTGACGTAGCCGGTTCCCGACCAGGTCAGGAAGAGATTGTCTGCGCCGCTATCCATCGCCTGCTGAATGTAGGGAGTGAAATCAGTGGTGTCAAATGGGGCGTAGATATCAGCGATCAATTCTCCGCCGAATTTCTCTACAGAATATTTCAAAGCATCTCCTGAACCCTGACCAAACGCATTGTCGATACCGATGTGAGCAAAGGTTGGACCGACATTTTCAACCAGATATTTCGCGATAACCAGGGTGTCGTCATAGTTGGTGCGGGAGGTGCGGAATACGTAGGGATTGAAATAAGCGCCAGTGATAAAAGTTGAAGCAGCCGGATCGACCATCAGGACGATCTTATTCTCTAACGCCACTGTGGTCAATGCGGCAGCCACCGTTGAGGAAACAGGACCTTGCAAGATTTCAACGCCATCTTTTTCGATCAATTCGAGCGCCAGTGCCACACCTTTTTCGGCATCGCCCTCAGTGTCTTTGGTGATCACTTCGATCGGACGCCCGGCGATGATGTAGCGACCTTCCGCATCCATTTCACCACCGGAAGCATATTCCAAACCGAGCATGAAACCGCGCACCTGCTGTTGTCCATAAAGTGCCATCACACCAGAAAGCATGCTCAATTGACCGATCTTTAACACCTCACCGGTTCCAGTCTCACTCTCCATCATTTCTTCGGCGGATTCTTCCATTACCGCTTCTTCCGCAGCAGGTTCGACGGGTTCAGCCGCTTGCACACAGGCGGTAAGCAGAAATGAAGTAATGACTAATAGAGACGAAATAGCTAGGAAAACTTTCTTCATGATAATTAACTCCTTTTGTTTTTTATCTACGGGTTAACTTCTTTTTAATTTTCTCCTTATTGCTTAACCTCCTTTTCAATCTTACTGTTTTTGTAAATAAAACCGATCAGTAACGTATTTAACTCGTTAGGTTTTTCCAGACAGAGAGCATGTCCTGAGCCCGGGACGATCACAAATTCACTTCCGGCAATCTTCTCGACGATGATCTCACTGTACTTACGACCCTTGATAAGGTCTTTTTCTCCAACCACCACCAGCGTCGGCAAGCTGATCTCAGGCAATCTGGCAGTGATGTCCAAATCGTAAAAGCAGTGCATTAATTCTGTGAAGGATGCCATATCCATTTCTTTGTATCTCTCAATGGATCCTTCTATATAGCTTTGATTGGCTTTTATCCATTCCTCTGAAAAATTCATATGATAGGATGTCCGCAGCAGTAATTCGGCGTCCTGCCGTTCAGCCGCCAGCAACCACGGATAGGTTTGTGCCCTCAACAGAGCATCGATTTGGCTGACCCCATCAATGATGATCAGACTATCCGACCTGGATGGATATTTCAAGGCAAACATCATGCTCACTTCGGAGCCGTATGAGATGCCTGCAATGTGAGCGCTGGGAATTTCCAAAGCGTCCATCAGTGCAGCCAGATCATCGGCATGCATTTCCATCGTATAGGGACCTTCAGGATGATCAGATTGCCACATACCCCGGCAGTCATAGGTCAACACACGAAAATATTTTGAAAGCACACTGCTTTGAAAACCCCAGGCAGCGGTGCCCATCATGATGCCATTGGAAAGGATGAGCAGCGGACTTTCCTGCGGTCCGTGCAATTCATAATAAAGATCTATTCCGTTGGCTTTGATAGTAGGCATCTTTCCCGCTTACGGCTATTTAAAAGCCAGATACTTTCTTCGATTCTCCCCTTCACCACGTTCAATGGTGGTCATGGTCACAGGTTTCCCGATCTTGATCGATGGCGGATCGAACATATCTACATCCAGGATCTGCGCCGTAATGCGGACGCCCTCATCCAATTCGACAATCCCCACGCAGTAAGGATTTTTCCCGGAATAACCGGCCTCTGCCATCTGGGTAGGGGGCACTGAAATGACAGTGAAAGCGGCAAGTTTCCCTTTGCCATTCAATTCGACCACTTCCACATCATCACTCTGGCACTTAGGACAAATTGCTCTTTGTGGAGAAACCTGGTACCCACAAACTTTGCATTTGCTGCCCAACAATTTATCGGTATTCAACGCGCCGTAAAAGTCTTTGCTGTTCAGATTGAACTCACTCATCACTGTTTCTCCGTTCAAAAATATGCACCACACAGGTCTGTCCGGAACCACCCACGTTATGGGTAAGTGCAACGCTGGGTCTACCAGGAACCTGTCGCTGCCCCGCAATTCCACGCAATTGCTTCCAAACCTCCACCACCTGTCCCACCCCTGAAGCACCTACCGGATGCCCTTTGGCTTTCAATCCGCCGGAGGTATTGACGGGATGTTCGCCATCCCGGGCAGTCTTGCCGGCCATAGCCGCCTTCCAACCCTCGCCACGTTCAAAAAATCCCAGATCTTCGGTAGCAATGATCTCTGCGATGGTAAAGCAATCATGCACCTCTGCCAGGTCCATATCGGTTGGTTTCTTGCCAGCCATTTCATACGCTTTTTCCGCAGCTTCCTGCGCTGCCGGAATGTAGGAAAGGGTTGCGCGATCATGCAGGGCTCCATCACTGGCTTGCCCGGATCCGATCACAAAAATGGGATGGGCACTATATTTATGTGCAATCTCCTCTGCCACCAACAGCACTGCCGCTCCTCCGTCAGATACGGGGGAACAATCAAACAGTGTTAACGGCCAGGCGATCGCAGGATTGCCTTTGGGATCGGTCAGAAAATCCATTTCGGTCTGCCAGGTTGGTTCCGGGAGACCTTTTTTGACTGCCCGTTCCTTTTTCGCCTTCATGATCTCGGCAATGGTTTGCCCGAATTGTGCCTTATCGTTCAGCGCTCCATTTTTATGATTCTTGATGCTGACATGAGAAAATGCCAGAGGAGTCGCGTCATATTCATCCAGATAAGCGGTTGCCATAGCAGCATAGAAACCCGGAAAAGTAAAACCAGCCGGGATCTCGAACTGGGTATCGGCCGCGGTCCCCAGTGCTTCGGTTACCTGATCGATGGGTAGATCGGTCATTTTTTCCAGACCGCCCACCAGAACCACATCATACATGCCTGAAGCGATAGCCAGCACCGCTTCGCGCAGGGCTACACCGCCGCTGGCACAGGCATCCTCTACCCTGGTTGCAGGGATGGGGCTCAACCCCACCCAGTTGGCGATGATCGGCGCCAGATGCGCCTGTTTCTCGAACTGGTCACTGCTGAAATTACCCAGATAGAAGGCTTCAATATTCCTGGTATCCAGCTCTTTATCGACCGAATGTTTCATCTCTTGAAATGCTTCCACGAAAAGATCACGGGATGTTTTTTCGGGGAAAGAGCCAAATTTGCTCATCCCTGCACCAACTACCGCAACCCCTCGTGCTAACTTATTTTTTTCCATGGAATCACCTTTATTCCTGTGCTCTACTATAGATTCGTGCACCTGATAGATCAGCGGGGCGGGCCTGTCCTGCTCCCCCTGCCAGAGAAAGTTTTAAGATATTCCCGCTGATCTCAAACAAACCCGCGAATGTGCCGGTCATGCCAAGAGAATGGGTAGTTTGGTCCATATCGATCTCGTTACCTGAAATGGAATAGCTTCCACCGGATATGATCGCCATTTCCTGGTATTCAGCGCGGTAGGTGCCATCCTCGTGAAATTCAAACCACAGACCGGCGTATGGTTGCCCTTCTCCCTGAACCCATTTTCCGATTATTTCATGCATGTTCTTCCCCTTAGAAATTAACCTTGGGAACAATTCCCAAACGGTGGGCTTCATCACGGATCCAATCCCTGAAATTAGGGTGAGCTATCCTGATCAACGCTTCCATGCGTTCCTTGACCGAACGTCCCCGCAATTCAGCTACCCCATATTCTGTAATGATGGTATCCACATCCTGAGAGGGGATAGAAACACCCGAACCCGGTGCCAGGGTGGGGACAATCGTTGAAACCGTCCCTTTTTTGGCGGTCGACCGCAATGCGATAATTCCTCGTCCATCTTCAGACATTTGTGCACCGCGGTGCGTATCGAGTTGTCCGCCGGTTCCGCTGAAATGACGAGTTCCAATGCTCTGGGAACAAACCTGTCCCATGATATCGACTTGAATAGCGGTATTGACGCTGATCATCCTCTTGTTCTTGGCAATGACGTATGGGTCATTGGTATACCGCCCACGGTAAATCTCCACTGCCTGGTTGTGGTCAAGGAACTTATAGAGCTTCTGTGTACCCAGGGCAAAAGCACCGACCATCTTCCCTGGGTGAAGCGTTTTTTGACTGTTAGTGATGATCCCCGCCTCATAGAGGTCAACCATGCCGTCCACGATCATTTCTGTATGCACCCCCAGATCATGACGGTTGCTAAGAAAGGTAGTGATGGCATTGGGAATTCCCCCTATTCCCAACTGCAAAGTAGAGCCATCGTGAATGAGATCGGCAATAAAACCACCGATCTGTTGTTCGACTTCCGTAGGAGATACCGAGGGTAATTCCACCAGAGGAACATGATTTTCCACAAAATAATCGACTTCAGAAACATGTAGTAAAGTATCCCCGTAGGTAAAGGGGAGATTTTCGTTTATTTCAATGATCTTCAGATCAGCAGCCTCAAACAAGTCACGCTGCACGATCATCCCCAATGAAAATGAAATGTAACCATCTTCGTTGGGTGGTGTGGCAGTTCCCCAGAAAATATCGAGCTGCCCGTTGGTCGCGATCAATTTTTCCGAAGCGGCACTGTGCAAATTATTGGGGATATAGGAAACACGCCCTTCAGGATGCACTTTGCGATCTGATTCACTGTAGAACCAATTTTGATTGAAGAAATGTCCACCCATTTCCGATTCCGTAAAGATATCATATGCCCGCATGGGCAGGCAGGACCACAGTGTCACATTTTCAAGGCGTTCTTTTTGTGAAGCCAAAGTATTTAACAAGCCCACCGGCTCCGATCCGGCAATGGCTAATCCTATCGTCTGGTTGGATTTCACCATCTGCACAGCTTCTTCCAATGAAATTACTTTGTCGCGATAACTGTTGTTGCCCATATATTTCTCCAGTCAATTCAGAGGTTGTTTCCTGTTAAGGCATTCGAAAAGCCACAGCCGCCTGGTTGTAACCCACTCCCGAACCGATGAATACCACCAGGTCGCCAGATTTGATCTTGCCTAGTTTGCGGGCATCATCGAAAGCCATCGGCAAACAGGCTGAACCGGTATAACCCCATTTATCCATGATCCAGTGCGCTTTCTCGAGAGGGAGGCCAAGATCTTCCATCACCAATTTGATGCTGTTCAACCTCACCTGAGTAAAGATCACGAAATCGATATCCTCGATCTTGAAATTGCCATTTTCCGCAACTTCCCGAATACGCTTTGGCCATCCTTCATTGTTCACTTCCGGGGGAAAAGCGGTGATCAAACGAACCTGGGTCTTTCCGGACTGCACATTTTCAACAGTAGCAGGTTCTGCCGTCCCTCCCGCATAGATACCCCAGTTCGGATAGTAGGATCCATCGGCAAAGAATTTGGCAGAGATGAACCCCGGTTTATCAGAAGGTGCCAGCACAGCCGCCCCGGCTCCATCACCATAGAAAAAACTGATCACATCATGTTTGTAATCGGACAAACGATGCATCATATAAGCACCGATGACCAGCACATACTTCAAACTGGGATTGGTAGCGATCAGCCCGGCAGCCTGTGCAAGCCCGGTAGGAAATGAGGCACAGGCACAACCCACGTCATAGGTGCCGGCATTGACAGCGCCTAATTTATGTTGAATCACCACCGATGTGGCAGGGGTGATGTAATCCGGGGAATCGGTGCCTAAAATAATGAGGTCGAGATCCTCCGCAGTGATTCCCGCATCGGACATAGCATCCCTGGCAGCTTCTACTGCCAGGTCAGAAGTTGCCCAATCATCAGGAGCATAGAAGCGGGTTTTGATGTTCGAACTGGCTTCAAACTTACCAACTACTTCCGGTAATTTGGGGCTGACTTCACCCATCCATTTCGCAAAGGTTTCATTGGTTACTTCATTTTCCGGCAAATACCTGCCGGTTCCGATAATTGTTGCATAACGAGTCATTTTTTAATAATCCCTTTCTAGCCTTTTTATGTGCCCAGAACCATCCCGCCATCCACGCTGATAGCCGCACCGTGAATATAAGCAGCTTCATCACTCGCCAGCCAACAATACACATTGGCGACATCTTCGGGAACGCCCATGCGTTGCAGCGGGGTTTTTTCAGCCAGTCCTTCCAGTATTTTTTCAGGCATTTTCTTGACCATTTCGGTGAGAATGAATCCGGGGCAAACCGCATTCACACGAATGTTATATCGCCCCAGTTCACGAGACCAGGTCTTGGTCATCCCGATCACACCAAACTTGGTGGCAGCATAATTGGTCTGTCCAAAATTCCCGTATAACCCGACAATGGAGGAGGCATTCAAAATGACCCCGCTTTTTTGTTTGATCATAACGGGAGTGACTGCCTGAGCGCAGTTAAAAACACCCTTGAGGTTCACACCGATGACCACATCCCAGGCTTCTTCCGACAACTGGCTGACCACTTCACCATCTTTAAATTTTACAAATAATCCATCGCGTGTAACACCGGCATTGTTCACTAAAACGTCAATGCGTCCATATCTTTTTACAACGTCATCAATCCATTTTTGAACATCCTGGCGGTCGGTAACATCAATCTTATAAAAACTGGCATCATTCCCGAGTTCGGCAACCAAAGTATTGCCTGCTTCTTCATTCACGTCACACAGGACAACCTTTGCCCCTTCAGAGACAAATTTGAGCGCAGTTGCCTTGCCAATTCCGGCAGCTGCTCCTGTAATCAGACAAACTCTATCCTTTAAGCGCATGATTGATTTCTCCTTATTCTGCTTTGAATCATTCAATTCAAACGAATGCTTTTATAAAGCATGGAAAGAATATCATGCACTCAATACAAATCAGTTACAGGACGGTTACAAATTGGGATAATTCCACTAACCCAGTTCTTTTTGGATCAATTCTTCGTAAAGGTTGGTTAATTGGGCAGAGACGGGCACATTCAACTCCGATTCAAGCACCCGCTTGCATTGATTGTAGACCGAATGAACCATCGCCATGCGTCCCATACGATAGAAGATCTCCATCTGGAGGCGATAAGCAGGCTCCCATAAATGGTCAATAGCCAGGATTCGATAGGTTATATCCAAAGCTTCGTCCAATTTTTCATCATGGATATACATCTGGATCAATTGATCCGCAGCCAGCAAATATTGTTGGTGATAATACTGGTCATCCACCATCAACCATTCTTGTATATAACTATCCGCAAAATAGCGTGTTTCGTATAAATCCACGGCAGTTCTCAGACCGATCTCAGTGCCTTCATTGATGGACTGTTCAAAAATATCCGTATCGATATGGATCAGGGCATCAGGATTCAAGCGATACAATTCCTGTTTCCGTTCAATAAAATAGGGTTCCTTTCCACGTGGTCGCTCCGGCTCGAGCGCCTGATTGAGAGCATTTAAAGTGACCTTCAAACTATTCCCGGCAGTTTCCATGGGTGTGTCCGGCCATAGAATACTGATGATCTGATCGCGATGTAACCATTTTCCACGATTTCCAACCAGTAATTGGAAAAGATATTTGGCTTTTTCCCGTTTCCATTCACCCGCCTGAATTAACTGTGATCCCCGCCAGACATTGAAAGTATCCAGCGTACGGACCCATAAAGTAAAACCGGGGTGATAGTTCAGTTCAACACGATTCAGATCGTTCAAAATCTCATTGACCAATTCAACTTCAATGGTATTGTCCCTGGCTGCCAGCAGTAAGGGCATGATCATCTCGCGATCCTTCAATCCCAGGAAGGTTTCATCCATCACCAGGAATTCATAATGGTGTTCCCGAAGCCGCGGCAGGAACGCCTGCAAGTAAGCAAAGGCCCGATCAAACGCTTTTACCTGCCAGGCATTGATCGCCAACCATAGCTGCGCGACGGTTAGAATAAATGGATCTTTAATGATCGCTGCCGAGGACTCTGCCAGGGTAAGGTAGTGGTTGGCTTTATCATGGTTGTTAGCCAGGACCTCCCCCGCTCCCAGCGAGATACGGATGAGCACCATGATCCACTCATCCCCTGATTTTTGAGCAATTGCCAGCGATTCCAAAGCCAGTTCTTCCGCCTTTTGTATTTGCCCGTTATATCCCAACGCCCGGCACATACCCCACAACGGCTCCACATGGATGCGGGATACATCCACTTTTTCGATGGATTCATGATAGTACTCGATAGCTTTCTTAAAACCTTTTTCAGTCCAGGGATTGGAATTCTGCAACTGCAAAGCATGCCCCAGCCGCATATATCCAACACTCTGTACAAAAGTCGATTGAAGCTGCTCTCCGATCCAGATGCCTCGTTGCGCGAACTGGTAAGCCTGCCTGATCTCACCACGAATGGCATAGAACAAAGATAATAATAGAGAAGCCTCGCGATGAAAGCGCTGCGGGCGCGCAATCGAGGAAGATACCGGATGAGCAGCTTCTCTTGCTTCCAGCAACTCGATGCCTTCTTTCAAACGACCCGTCCGCAAATATAAGCGCGCCAGGATCAGATTATTTTCACTATCAAAGGTATTCAACCGGGTGGATTGCTCCAGTAATTCTTCTGCCCGGTCCGGATAGCCTAAATTAAGCTGGTTCTCGGCAGTCAGGGTAAGCAGGTCCGCCACATCCACAGGCGTCTCAGCCGGGTCAAGATATTTAAGGGATTCTTGCAGCAGTCGATCTGCGTTCAAGGGGCGAATGGTATCCAGATATACCCGTGCCTGTCCTCTCAACGAAATGCTGATGCCCCAGGCATTGTTGGCTTCGCGGTATTGTTGTTCAGCCGTTCGATAACTTTCTAATGCTGCCTCGAACTTGGAGGTATAGCGATTCACTTCACCCATCAGGAAAAAAAGATAGGGGTAATTCTTACGGATCGTCTCCGGAAAAGTGTTAACCCAATAGCTGATACTTTCATAGCGTCCTTTTTGGATCATCTGTTCGCCGATATTTTCCAGCACCTGATTCACCTGGCGGTAATCCCCCGCCAGCAGAAGATGAGAAATGGCTCTTTCCCAATATTCATGCGCGGTAAAATAACTGGCGATCTTACGATGCAGTTCAAAGGTTAACTGCTGATCCTGCTGGAGCCTATTTTGCAGAAATTCCTGAAAGATCTGGTGGTAACGATAGATATTGGGTTGCAGTTCTTCGATAAAGAGCCCGGTTTCATGCAAATTTCGCAAAATCCGATCACTCTGATTGGTGTTCAACAGAAAATCGCAGGTTTCAGAATCAAGCTTGGAAAGGATGGATGTTTTGATGAGAAAATCTTGTATTTCAGGTTTTAACCGGGACAGAACTTCTTCCGCCAGGTAATCAAAAAGGGCAGCTTTTGAATCCATCTCCCCTTCCAATACCCGTGATACTTCCAGGTCAGGATTATTCTGCATGGATTGCCAAACCACCTGCAACCCGATGGCCCACCCTTCTGTTTTCTGATAAAGTTTCTCGATGTCAGCGGTTGTTAGATTCATACCATAATGCTGGGTAAAAAGGATCCGGATCTCTTCCGGGGTGAACATCAGTTCTTCTTTGTTGATTTCAAGCATCATTCTCTTCACGCGCCACTTATTCATCGAAGAAAAATGCAGAGAGCGCCTTGTAGCAATGATGACATGTAACTGCGGTGGTAAGTTCTCGATGAACCAGTTCATCAGGTTGGATACTTCCAGCACATCATAGACACGATGGTAATCATCAAGCACCAATAAAGAGGGTTGTTTTAGTTTGATGGCAAGCGAATTGATGAAAATGATCATCGCTTCCTGCTGCGTGGAATCCGGCAGATCCAAAATGCGCAGAGCCTCTTCCCCGATCTCTTCGCCCAGTTGGTTGAATGCCGTAAATAATTTGGCGGTAAAAAGGGAGGGATCACGGTCAGGACCTGCCAGGGTATACCAATACACCGGCAGAGGAGATTCATTGATAAAGGAAATAAGAGCGGTACTCTTCCCATACCCTGTCCCTGCTTCAAGAATAGTAAGCGGAAATTCCAGAGCAGTCTTCAAGCGTTGATTAATACGGTCCCTTTTTAAAATTTGATTCCGCTGAGCAGGGGGATTTAATTGACTTAAAATGATCAGGTTTCGAATACTCATGATATTGCAGTTAGCAGAACGATCAATAAACTAATCCCGGTTTAGACGAATCAACTATCCCCATTTTAATAACGAATGAGTTAGTTTTCATTCTGATTATACCTGTTCATAAATTATATCCAGGGAATCTCGAATGCGCTCAACGACGATTCTTTCTTGGTATGTCCTCCCGAATG
>JAAZOK010000052.1 GCA_012797815.1 Chloroflexota bacterium
AAGATTTTTGCTTATTGAACATTCTTGCTTCCCGCTTATACTGACTTTCATAACTGCCTGTGCCACCCGTCATTGAAGAACCAAAATAACTATCTCCCAAATTCAGCCACAACACCCCATCGTCTTTCAACACCCGCCTGACTTCGCGGAATACATCGACCATCTTTGAGACGTATTCATCAGGCGTTGGCTCCAGCCCTATCTGACCATCCACGCCGTAATCACGTAGTCCCCAATATGGTGGGGATGTTACGACACACTGGACATAGTTGTCGGGCAATAATTTCAGCGATGTCAAGCAATCACCGAGTATGAGTTCTACGGTCATCACATCCTCCAATTCAGTTGATCCAGCACCGTACCCAGAAGTCGCATCACGTTCCGCTTGCGCTCATGCAGCACCTGCAACGCCCCCTCATGCGCCGCGCCGTCCATATCGCGGTAGGCAAAGGCGCAGTTGTAGAGATGCAGGCCGTCAAATAACTCTCCGCCGTTCGATATTTCGAGCGTGCCGATGGTTTCCTTCTCGGCCTCGTTGCCAAAGGGGATGAGGTCAATGGTTACACGGATCATTTGGACCTCGTTTCTCGGCAATCCAGAGCATGAGCATGTAGAACAGGATCACCGGCCAGAAAATCATCACGGTACTAACATGACGCTGCTCAACATCCATGCCGAACGCGAGCAAGCCCACCAGCACGAATAATCCGATCGCAAGATAGACAAACACCCACAAAAACAATTCCATCATTTCACCTCCCTACCTTCACGATCTCGAATACCACGTCAGGGTAACGATTGAGAAACATCTTGTGCTTGATCTTGAATACCTCGGTTTCCAACCCCTTCACGTCCTCAACATGCCGTTTCTTGTCTGTGCGGTCGATGTAGTTGAAGTCGTCTTCGTAGTAGATCGCCCGTACCATCTTGCCGCCGTGCTTGAATGCGGGTTGCAGTTCCCATCGTTGGTGAATCTTCAGGTCGTAAATCTCGCCTGCCGCTTCTGACATTTTCAGTTCTTGATACCGATAGGATTCTGCGAGACTGTCAAATTCAATCCCGTCTACAATTACCTTGCGATTGTTGTACTTGCTCATTCCTCCTCCTCCTCGAAAAATGTCATTTGCCAGTATCGCGCCCTGTCCCGCGCACGGTTTATGTCCCGCTTTGCGTTGGCTCTGGCAAGTGCAAGCATCCTCGCGCCAGGGTGGTCAAGGTACTCGCAGATCGCCTGTCCTAGTTCGCCGTTGAAGAACCAGGGCTTGCCTAGTTTCACCGCGCTCTCGGCCAGCCAGAAGGCGAAGTCAACGCTGGCGGGTGTGTAGTATTCTGGTGGCATGTTCACCCCTTTCCTTTCGTGCTTATTCAGCGCGTAAAATCAGCATGGTTGTTATTTCGGTAATGGCATCCATTCGATGACATTGCCATAGTATACGTCCCAACCTACGCCCTTTATAAAGTGCCGAACATGCACGCCCCCCGAACCATCACTCCACAGAACACGCGCGATATAATCTCCGGTTTCTTCTGGTTTGCCTGTTTGCCATTGCCAAATCCGCTCCAGCAATTCGGCATTCATTTTCGTCAGCACATTGTTAGCCTGGCGCAGTTCGTTGTTCTCGATGCGCAGGTCTGCCATTTTTTCTTTGCGTTCGGTTGCGCTCATTTTTCCTCATCGATTTCAGAAACATAAAAGCTGGGGACAGGCTCAACATCGATTCTCAACTTTGCGCCGCACCTCGGACATTCAAATTCGAAGTCGTTACCAGGGAGATGACCCCAAAAATAGTTGCTTAATTCAGGGCGCATATCGTATCCGCATTTTGGGCAACGATCAATTCCGCCGATCATTTTTCCTCCTCACACTCAAAGTACATCAGGTCGTCTTTGTCTCGCTCGCATTTCACGGTCTTTGTGAAACTCACCTTATCGCACGATAATTGGTAGGTAGTGCTGTACCAGTTTTTGCCATCCACATGTTCGATCATACGCTCTTGAAATTCTTGCGTTTTGCAGTCCACTCCATGCGCCATTTCAAGGTGCGCGATAAGTAAGGGTTTACTGTGAATCAGAAACGCACAACAAAAGTATGAAATATCGGGTTTCATTTCTTCACCTTCCTAGCCAGCGCAGCGGCCTTGCGCAGTTCGTGGCGGTTCATGCGCGGCGTGGCTTGGATGGATAGTTCTCCAGGCTCCTGCCCCCTGTCGTCAGTCCAAACGCTGGTTACCTGTATGCCGTCGCTTGCATCCGTTGGCGGTGTCCACATCTTGACCGGTTCTACTTCGGTTGTCGTGCCGTCACGGTTGAGGATGGTCAGTTTTTCCTGATTGATCTTCCCCGCCGCTTCAAGCCGTTTCCATGCTTCCGTGGTGCTCTCTATGCTCCCATCTGCATAGGTGACATATAAATTCCCTTTGGTATCCATGTTCAAATTCCTTTCACTTCAACAATTCCATGAGCTGCTCTTGCGTGAGCAGGATTTGGTAACCAGGCGCGCCGTGGTTGACAACGTACCGATTGATTTGCTCCGCGCTGGTTAGGATTTCGTGATGGAAGCGGGTCAGCAAATGAAACACATTACCAGCGCGCAAAAATGGTTTTACG
>JAAZOK010000037.1 GCA_012797815.1 Chloroflexota bacterium
ACCGCTTATGTTTCCTGCCTGGGGAATGGAATCCAAATTGTCGATCTTAGTGATCCGGATCAACCACAATTGATCGGAGAAGTTGATACGCAATCGATCGCCACGGATTGCTATGTGGCTGATGATCTCATGCTGGTAGCCGGCAGCGACAGCGGATTATTGATCTTCGAACGCGGCTCGCAAACAGCGCTAAACAACGGCTCGTCGCCCGTGACATCGCAAATACAAATGGCAGGCTTTGAAGCGCTGCCGCCTCTCACCATGGAGACGCCGCTGCAGCCCATCCATTTGGCTGGCAAAGAAAGCAAAATTATCGGGGTTGATTATCACAAACAAACCGAAAAGACCTGTACCGTCACTTCAATAGAAGATAGTGGAACAGGAAGTTTGAGAGAATGCCTTTCCAATCTGACCGAAGGTTCAACAATTACATTTGACCCGCAGGTGTTCCCGGCAGCGGATCCCAGCACCATCTTCATCAATTCGGATCTTCCCGAAGTGAATGTCGATGGAATAACCATTGATGCAAGTAATGCCGGAGTGATCCTGGACGGCAGCCAGCAAGAATCTGGCATGGGGCTGCAAATCTATGCATCCAATTCCAGAATCATGGGACTGCAGATCATAAATTTCCATGACCAGGGCATCAAAATACACGGCGATAACAACCAGCTTGGCGGCAATCGGCTGAACGGCAGTGCGCCAACCGGTGAAGGAAATTTGATCAGCGGGAATTGGAACAATGGAATATATCTGGGTGGAAATAATAATATCGTCCTCGGGAACCTGATCGGAACCGATGTTAGCAGTTCAATCGCTTTCCCCAATAATGTGGGGCTTTTTGTGAGCGAATTTTGTGAAAGATGTGTTATCGGGAGTTCTGTACCGGGTGAAGAGAATGTGCTCAGCGGGAATTCGTATTCGAACCTCACCACATGGGGAAACCATACGATCATCCAGGGCAATATCTTTGGATTGGACATCAGCGGCACCAGTGCTGTCATGCCCGACACCAGCTCAAATATTCTCATTGAAAGTGGAGCCTGCAATACGCTTGTGGGGGGAACAGAAGCCGATGAAAGAAATATCATCAGCGGGGCATATATTGGCGTGGCTTTCAGCGATTGGCCCTCCTATCAGAACACCGTGATCGGAAATTATATAGGAACCGATATCACCGGCACGAGCTCTATTCCCAACCAGGACGGCATCTCGATCTTTACCGTAAGCTACAGCCGGATCGGCGGAACCGAAGATGGTGAAGCCAACCTGATCAGCGGCAACCGGAGCGGGATATCCCTCAACGGTTGGTCAGCATCCGATAACATTATCCTGGGCAACGCATTGGGATATGATGCAAACGGTGAAGCCAATCTGCCCAATGGAACAGGTATTTCCATCGACACCGGTCAGACTCATACGATTATCGGCGGGTACACATCTGCGGAGGGGAACCTCTTATTCAGTGATGAGTTTGCTCTACGGATCACCGGAAAGGGGATCAAACACACCTACATTGCCGGAAATAATATTCAGCAGAACGGGATTGTTTTGGGAGGGTATTCTTCGGAAAATTTCGTGCAGAGAAATACCTTTACGAATATTGGAGCCGATGCGGTCCGGGTGGATTATGGAACCGGGAATCTGCTCCGCGAAAATCAATTTACGATGGAGTTACAATACGCGATCCTTCTTGTGGAAGGAGGCAATCTCGAACTGGCTGCGCCTGTGGTCAATTCAGCCAATGCATATACTATTGCAGGAAATGCCTGCCCTGACTGCCACATCGAAATATACAGCGTAACGGGAAACACAGCCTCTTTTGCCGGCAAGACCATTACAGACGAGGACGGGGTTTTTCTATTTGAAAGCTGTGTGCCTCTCCCGGGAGAAAAGGTGGTTCTGACCGCCATTGACGCCTATGGAAATACTTCCGCATTTTCCAATCCAACCCCATACACAGCAGATGATACAGGGCTACCAGAAAAGTGTGGTTTGAGCGCTGATTAGGAAATCAAAATACTGGTATCAATATGGAATCAAGTGATTCGTCCCCTAAGAACGAATCACTTTTCCTATTTAAACGTAAATATTAGTAGAGTGACGAATGTATTGGAGCAGTTTTCATTTTATACTATTAATTGTCCATTAATAAAACTTTTAATGTGCGCCGGTACAATGTAAGATAGAGAAGAAAGGAGTTCACATGTTATTTTGGATTTTGATATTTTTAGCAGTTTTACTCTTGTTCATTTTGCTGTCCATGGGCATCCATATGCTGTACCAGTACGAACGAGGGGTAGTGTTCACGCTGGGACGCTTCAGCAACGTGCGCAATCCGGGCTTGACTTTTCTGGTGCCCTTCATCCAAACCATGCGCAAGGTGGATATGCGCATCAAGACCGCCGAGGTACCGCGCCAAGAAGTGATCACCAAAGATAACATCCCGATCCTGGTGAACGCAGTGGTGTACTTCAAAGTGATCAACCCCGAAAAAGTGATCATCGAGATCGAAGATTATATCTTCGCCATCAAGCAGTATACCCAGGCAGCCCTGCGCGATGTGATCGGCAACAGCGATCTGGATTTCGTGCTGACCGAACGGGAAAAAGTAGCCGGCAGCATCAAGGAGATCGTGGATTCGGAAACCAGCGACTGGGGCGTGGATGTGGAATCCATCAAGATCCAGGAGATCGAGCTGCCGGCAGAGATGAAACGCGCCATGGCAGTACAGGCGGAAGCGGAACGCAACCGGCGCGCCGTGATCATCGCCTCGCAGGGCGAACTATCGGCATCCGAGAACCTGCGCCAGGCAGCCGAAAACCTGGCCAAGAGCAACGGCGCCCTGCACCTGCGCACCCTGCAAACCCTGCGCGATATCGCGGCTGACCCCTCCGAAAAGATCGTGATGTTCATGCCGTGGGAGATCGGTGACGCAATGGCGCACATGGTCGAAAAAAATAAAAAATGAAAACACTGCTGGACGACAAGACCCGCTACCTGCAGATCGCCTTCAATTATGACATGCACATGGTACAGCACCTCTTGCCGCAGATCCCACAGCACCAGCGCATCCTGATCGAAGCAGGCACCCCGTATATCAAAAGAGAGGGGTTGCGGGGCATCTCCCTGATACGACATATGTGGAGAGGGTTGCTAGTGGCAGACATCAAGGTGGCGGATGGCGCACTGGGAGAAGTGGAAATGGTATACCAGGCAGGCGCCAACGCCATCACGGTGCTGGGCAACGCACCCAAAGAGACGCTGGATATGGTGGTAGGCACCTGCCGGAAGCTCAAGATGGTCTCGATGATAGACATGGTAGGAGTGGGTGACCCGCTGAAAGTGCTCATGGGGTTGAAGAAACCACCGGATGTGGTGGTGCTGCACCGCGGCAGGGACGAGGAAAGCACCCGCAACAAAGTGATCCAGTACCGGCACGTCAACCGCATACGCAGCAAGTTCGATGTGTTGATCTCGGCAGCGGGCGGGCTGGATGTGAAAGG
This sequence comes from Chloroflexota bacterium, assembly GCA_012797815.1. Classification (GTDB taxonomy): domain Bacteria; phylum Chloroflexota; class Anaerolineae; order Anaerolineales; family Anaerolineaceae; genus UBA4781. Next base: position 3,507 of record JAAZOK010000037.1, read on the forward strand.
CGCGCGCAGCGCCATCTTCAACGGCGCCAACATCGTGGTCGCCAACCTGGTGCAGCCGGGAGACCAGTGGACGGGCATCTCCACCCGGGAGAATGTGGGCGAGATGGCAACCGCCTTCCTGACCACCATCGAGTAAAGCGGTTATCGTTATGGTGATTGTTTTATAATGCCGGAGGGTATTCTTCCGGCATTATTTAAAATATACAGGAATAAAAACAATGGCAGGAAAAAAGAAGAAAACTCTCCTCCCCGCGCTCACCCTGCTTCTCATCGCTCCGGTCTTTGGAGAAGTCCTTTCCACCTCTTCCCCGCCCGCAGAATTCTTCAAACCCGCCGTGTTTCTGATCCAGGTCGGGCTGTATGGGAGCGGCGCACTGCTGGTGCGCGAGTGCGCGCGCAGGTGGCACAAAGGCTGGATTTCCATTTTATTACTGGGAATGGCATACGGCATCTATGAAGAAGGCTTGGTAGTGCGCAGTTTCTTCGACCCCAACTGGGTGGATATCGGGGTGCTGGGCAGCTACGGCAGGCTGGGCGGCATCAACTGGATCTGGAGCATCTCCCTGACCATCTTCCACGCCGTGGTGAGCATCGGGCTGCCCATTCTGGTGGTGGAACTGCTGTTCCCGCAGCATCGGAAAGAGCCCTGGCTTGGAAAAACCGGGCTGGTGATCACGGGAGTGGTTTTTGCATGCTTCCTGTTCTTCGCCTCCTTGTTAAAGCTATACGCAATCTCTATCGTAGAGTTTTTGTTGTGCCTGGTTTGCATGGCAGGCTTGATCCTGCTCGCATATCATTGGAAAGATGGCTGGCTTGAAGTGAAAAACAAGAAAACTGTCAGCTCAACGAAAATCGGCTTCAGCGGCTTCGTCTGGATGCTGCTGTTGGTGCTGGGAATGGGACTGCTGCCTGCCCTGAACCTGCCCGCCTGGGGGACCTTCATTTTTCTGGCTGCCCTGCCCTGGCTGGGAATATGGCAGATGAAGCGCTGGAACTGTGAAGCATGGAACGAGAGCCGGCAGTGGGCACTGGCAGTCGGGCTGCTGGCACCGTGGCTCAGTATGTCCGTCATCGGCGAGCTGCAGAACGCCGCCCGCCCGGATGACACGCGCGGCTTGATGGCTGCCGCACTGCTGATACTGATGGGCTTGCTTTTGCTGCGCCTGCGCATCGGGAAGCGCGAGAAAGAGCAGGAATAGGACTGTTCATTGACAGGCTCTCTAAATACGATATAATTTTTTCACGCGGCGCACTAGCTCAACTGGCAGAGCAACTGACTCTTAATCAGTAGGTTCAGGGTTCGATTCCCTGGTGCGTCA
>JAAZOK010000172.1 GCA_012797815.1 Chloroflexota bacterium
AACGGCATTTTAACCTCCATTTGATCTGTATTCTATGAGGGTACAATTACATAACCAAAATGTCAATAAGAAAATATATAATTGTATATGGCATTACCTAAAATCACCCCCAGGAGCAAATCATGAAAATAGTTGTTTTTGGCAGCATCAATATGGATCTGACCGCTTACGTGCCCAAATTACCATTGCCCGGTGAGACCCTGTTGGGAGATTCTTACATCACCGTTCCAGGCGGGAAAGGAAATAATCAAGCAGTAGCTGCCGCCCGGTTAGGGGCAGCAGTGCAGTTTGTAGGGCGAGTAGGTGATGATATCTTCGGTAAACAGGTGCTCAAGATCGTGGCTGCTGAAAACGTGGATGTTTCTCCGGTGGCTGTGGATACAGAAAAAGGAACCGGATTAGCAGTCATCAGCGTGGATAAGAATGCTGAGAACGCTATCACGGTCATCTCAGGAGCAAACTGGACCCTGGGCGACAGCGATGTTGCCAGAGCCGAACAATGCCTGGATGGTGCCGCCGCATTAATGCTGCAGATCGAAGTTCCATTGGAAGCCAGCCTGCATATCGCCGAGATCGCCCATCAGAGAAACGTAAAAGTGATCTTTGATCCGGCTCCTGCCGTCTCATTACCCGACAAAGCCTACCAGGTGATCGACTTTATCACTCCCAATGAAACGGAGACGGAGGTTCTGGTCGGCATCAAACCGCAAAACGAGTCAGAAGCCAAGCAAGCGGCAGCGATCCTGCATCAACGCGGCGTGAAAAATGTGATCATCAAAATGGGTGCCAAGGGAGTTTATTATGACACCGGTACTGACCAGGGCTTTGTAAAACCCTACCATGTAAAATCCATCGATAGTGTCGCCGCCGGCGATGCTTTCAACGCCGGGTTGACGGTGGCACTGGCAGAAGGAAAAGATATCAAAGAAGCGGTACGCTGGGGAGCAGCAGCCGGCGCAATTGCGACCACCCGCAAGGGCGCGCTACCTGCCATGCCACACCGTGAGGAATTGCTCCACCTGATAGCGCAGCAGGGTTGAACGGAACAATTTTCACCAATAGATCACTCGAGCGGGACCACAATCCCGCTCTTTTTATTTTTACCCAATCGCAAGATCACCACCCCACCCAACACCAGAGCGCTGCCCAGCAGTTCAAGCGCATGCATGCGTTCACCGAACACCAAAAAAGCGGTGATTGTGGTGAAAACCGGTTCGGAGGTTGCAATCAAATTGACCACACTGGCAGGAAGATATTGCAAACTGACATTATACAGTCCGAAACCCAGCACGGTTGGTACGGCTGCCAGCAAAAATAGCGGCAACCAACCTCTCCAATCGGCTCCCAGCCAGAATAGGTCGGTTGGTTTTTGCGCAATACCCGGAAAACCCAGCGCAGGGAACATATTCACAATCAGGAGAACAGTTCCGGCAAATGCGAAAGTGAACAGCAGTGTGGTCCAGGGATTCAACCCCCGCTGGGATGCACTTCTGCCCATCAAGCTGTATGCAGCGTAAGCCAGTCCCGAAAGAATGCCGCTCAAAATACCGACCAGGTTGGTGTGCCAGACCGCCATGTCAAACGCGCCCGACACGAGCACACAACCCGCCAAACTACACAGGATCGCCATGCTCTTGACCCAGGTCAATTCCTCGTTCAAAAGCCATTTACCTAAAATCGCCGTGAAAGCAGCCGAACAATAACACAAAACAGTTGCTACTGCTGCGCCGTTAAATGCCACCGACAATGTCCATAAGGAATTGAAGATCGCCAGGATAAACCCATAGATAAGCAAAAATCCACCCTGTTCCTTATCGATTTTCAATAAATCCCGCTGTCGAAAGAACAAAATGGGAAGGACGGTAATGACCACAAAAAAGTCACGCCAAAATGCCAGCACCAGTGCCGGCATATTGTAATTGAGCGTCAGGTAACGGATCAGAATAGCAGTGGAAGATAGAAAGGCAGCGCTCGCCAGTGCAATGAAATAGGCTTTATTGGCATTATTCTTATTCATGATGGTTGCTCGTGAGTAATGGGTCAGCGCTTGATTATATCGTGATTATGGATGCTTTTATGATTTATGGGTGACATTTTCATTGGTGATTCACAACATCCATCCAAAACATTGACTTTTTTCCCATCTTAGTTATAATGGTGAATATACAATATTCTGTATTTAGTATTTTATTATGGAAAACGATTTACTCAGACCACTCATCTCACAACAGGGCAAAGTTGTTATTGCCTTATCAAAAATCTTTTTAAATTGCAAACCTGCCGAAAAGATCGAACGGTATCAAGATTATGCCAAACGATTTAAGGTTGGTGTTGGCACCGTTCAGGCAGCGCTTAAATATTTACAGGACGTAGGTGCCATCAATTTGTCCACGAAAGGTCATTTGGGTACATTTATAGAAGACATTAACTACCCACAATTGTGCGCTCTGGCCGGACAAGACATCATTGTGGGTGGGATGCCTCTCCCCTATTCCCGTAGATATGAAGGGCTGGCAACGGGTTTAAATAAAGCTTTTACAAGCGCGAACCTTGGAATAAATTTGTTGTTCTCGCGTGGTTCTATGAATCGCATCAAAAATCTTATCCAAAATAGATATGATTTTATCGTTCTTTCCAAATATGCCTGCGATTCAGCCATCACGTTTGGTTGGAAAATAAAAAGCATCCTTGAGCTTGGCATTGAAACCTATGTAGGACAACACGCTATTTTATTGCGCGATCCTTCCAAGAATACGATCGAGAATGGAATGAAAGTGGGGATTGATCCCGATTCTATTGACCAGGTCAATTTATGCAAAGAGATCACCAAGAATCTAACGGTTGAATTTGTAGAAATTAGCTACATGAATTTAAGTACCGCTCTGCAGGAAAATCAAATTGATGCCACTATTTGGAATACCGATGATTTTGCTGCCAACGGGCAGTCTTTCAAAATCATTTCCATAGAAAAAAATCAGATCACACAAAATCTTGACAATACAGTAGCAGTGATCGCCGTAAAGGATGATCACCAGTCCCTAATTCATACTTTTCAATCCAGCATCGATGTCAACCTCATCCTGGAGATTCAGAGGAAAGTAATGAAAAGGGAAATGCTTCCGATGTATTAATGGGAGGAAATTTGTCTTTCAATCATCGCTTCGATATTTTACTTGAAAGTAAGCTAACTTCGCCCGAATCAATTCACATTACTAATGAAGTCATTGGACGAATTGAGAGCCATTATCAGATCAAACTAGACGAAGAAAATGGCGCTTCCCTCGTTACTCACCTGGCAATCACCATAAAAAAGCTCCTTTCTTCAGAATATTTAAATGAGATACCGGAAATCTGTAAAACAGAAGCCCTGACATTCATCGAAGAACATGAATTTGCCATGGAGCTATCTCGATTCATTCAGAATTTTTATCAAATCGATTTCAACCAAAGTGAAATCGCATTCCTTACCATTCATTTAAAGAACATAACCCAACACTTCGATAGGAAGGAGGGCAAAAAAGAACAATAGTTAATTCATTTATTAAGGAGGAAGGATCATGATTAAGGTCAATATCGGAGGAATGAATACACAAGAAATTAAAAGTCTAGTAGAGCAAGTTGCTGAAGGGAAAATCGAAGCAAAACTCACATCTGACATCAGCGGGGTACAAGAGGTAGCCAAAGGTGAAGCTGATTACTATATCGGAGCTTGTGCCACCGGTGGCGGGGGCGCCATCGCGATGGCAATTGCCATTCTTGGATATTCAAAATGCTTTACTGCCAGCATGCCCGGAAAGCCTCCGCGCGAAGAAGAAGTTGAAAAAGCGGTCCGGGATGGAAAGAAAGCTTTTGGATTTACCTGTGATCATGTGCAACTAGCGGTACCCATGATTGTGAAAGCTATTTTAGAAACCTCTTCAGCAAAAGAATAATATGGAGGAATAAAAATGTCCGTAATAAAAATCGTTGTTGTAGCCATTGCAGGTGCGCTCGGTTCCGCTCTGGCAAATCGGGGAATTGCGGTCTATCATGATGGTCTCAGACCGATCATGCCCGAATTGATCGAAGGACGCATGAAAAGAGTTGAACTGGCGACCATCGCATTTGGTTTAAGTTTTGGTCTGGTGATCGGATTTGGCATCCCATTCTCACTCACCTCATCCATCATTCTCGTTCACAGCCTGTGGCTTGGAACAGATATCATTGGGACGTGGTTCCCTGGTACCTTCGAAAAGGGGTGGATGAAAGACAAGAAGAGCATGTGGGGATTTATTGGTTCGCTCGTTGTCGGTGGTGTCTATGGCGCACTGCTGGTAGTTGGGCTACAAGCTATTGTGAATTTGTTCGAGAAACTCCCCATCAACTTCTTTGGTTCTCTCGGTTCACTGGGTGACCCCATCATCTATGCCTTCGCCATCTTCCCGGCTGTTGCCGTAGCCATGCAATTCGGAATCACAAAAGGGCTCATCACTTTTGCGCTGACCATACTGGCACGCCAGATCGCTTCAACCGCCGGGCTCTCCAGCGCTGATGGTATTGCTCTGGCAGTCGGTATCTTAGTTCTAATGGCTTTCGCCATCGCTGATAAGCCAAAAGGTGAGAAGAAAACCGAATCTGGTATGCAAGCTTTATTTACCGAACGCGCAAACCGTATTAAGAAAAATCTTCCCTATATCGCTTTAATGGGTGCCGTTTATGGCATCGCCTGTAACTTGGCGGTTATGATGGAAGGTCCACAATCCATTACCGCATTAGCCGCAGGCGATCGAGCAGCAGCGACCAGCATTACGGTCGCTCGGGCTATTTCATTCATTCCACTAAAAGCGATGACTTCTCTTACCTCAGGTGTCTTCGCTATTGATGGATTTGGATTCGTCGCAACGGTCGGCTTGCTCTCTCCCAGTTGGATCATCGCCGCTATTGCCGGTGCTGCCACCATGAGCCTCGAAGCATATAGTCTTGTATTTATCGGAAAACTATTGGATAAATTCCCGGGTGTTCGCAACGCAGCCGATAACATTCGCACATCGATGACCAAGCTGCTTGAGGTTGCCACCCTGGTAGGTTCCATGATCGCCGCTAACACGATGGCTCCCGGGCTCGGGTTCCTTGTCGTCGCCGGTGCTTACATGTTAAACGAAATTACCGGAACCCGTATTGTACGCATGGCAATTGGACCAATTGCAGCCATTTTCACGGGTGTCTTGATCAACATTCTGGCTGTGGTTGGTTTGTATATCCCAGCTGCATAAAAGTATATTTCCTTCCTTAACAAGTCATGAAAACATTCCCTATTGACCAAATTACAGTAGACAAGGCGAAACTAATGCAGTTTCGCCTTGTCGAATGCATCTCGCACCATTTTGATGGCGAATCTATTTTGGACGCCGGCGACTATGGAGTTAATCAAAAAACCGGCCGTCCTCAGCACACCGTAAAAGCGGAAAAAGTCCTGGCTGAGTTCTTTCACTCTGAAGATGCTTGTCTGGTGCGCGGATCAGGGACAGGCGCCATTCGCTCTTTGCTCATGTCTGTTGCTAATCCAACCCAAGAAATATTGCTTCATAAAGCGCCTATTTATCCAACCACAGCCGTAACCATCCGTGCCATGGGGTTAAAACCTGTTTTCATTGATCTGAACCATCCTCAGGAGATCAATAAAGCAGAAGTCGCCAGAGTTGATCTTGGCATTATTCAGCACGCCCGTCAGCAATTAGAGGACCGGTATTCTTTAGGTGAGGCTATAGCCTTCCTAAAAGAGATCAATCCTGCGCTCTTTCTCATCACTGATGAAAATTACCTTGTCTGCAAGGTTGAACAGATAGGAGTCGAACTCAGGGCAGATGCATCGGCATTTTCCGCTTTTAAATTATTTGGACCCGAAGGAATTGGGGTTGTCCTCAGTTCCCATAAAGTAATCCAAGCCATCAGAAAAGATCTTTACTCAGGAGGATCACAAATCCAGGGAGTAGAAGCACTAGACACGTTACGCTCTATGACCCTTGCGCCTGTTGCTTTTGCTATTCAAAAAGAAATAGTAGACGAAACCGTAAAATATATCAACGAAAATAAAATATCCGGAATAAAAAATGCATTCGTCGCAAACGCCCAATCCCGGGTGATCCTGGTGGAATTTGAAGATCCTATTGCAAAAAAAGTTCTTAAAAATGCCGTCAAATTAGGGGCTGCACCTCACCCTGTTGGGTCTGAATCGAGATACGAAATTGCCCCCATGTTTTACCGTGTGTCAGGAACATTTCTGTTGGAAAATCCGTCATTGGCAGATTTCATGATCCGTATCAATCCCATGCGTAGTGGTTCAGATTTAATTGTCAGTATTTTAACGAAATCGATTGAACAGGCAGGATAAATGATGTTTTTAAGTCAAATAGGAAAAAATAATCCCGACCTTATTTCGGTCGCCCTGGAATTTCACCGGTCCGGGAAAATTCCGCCCAGTTGTTTTGTAATCGATCTGGATATGGTGGCAAAAAACACCCAAATATTAGCACAATCTGCATACGAGCATAAGCTATCGCTATATTTCATAACGAAACAGGTCGGGTTTAACCCGGTATTTGCCAAAGCAGTAAACAAACACGGGATCCTAAAAGCAGTAGCAGTTGATTGGAATGAAGCTTTCAGTCTAATAAAAAATAATATTCCGCTTGGACATATCGGACACCTGGTGCAGATTCCAAATAAATATTTATCACCGTTGCTGCGCGCAAAACCGGAAGTAATCACGGTTTTTTCAGTTGAAAAAGCCCACCAATTGGCACAGATAGCGCAAAACGAAAATTTAGAACTTAATTTATTAATTCGTGTGGTTGATGACCAAGATTTTCTATATTCGGGGCAAACCGGGGGAATCGCTTCCAAGGATCTCGAAAAAAGCCTGGACACAATAAATACTTTCCCCAATATAAAAATTGCTGGCGTAACCGCATTCCCATGTACGATTTTTGATATATCGAAAAACAAATTTGTCCCAACCCAGAATTTGTACACATTGAACAAAGCCGCTGAAACCATTGCAAAACACTATCGGAATGAGCAGCTACAAATCAATGCGCCCGGGAATTCATGTTCAGCCACATTTCCTTTAATTCGTGAATATGGGGCAACACACGCCGAACCCGGAAATGCTCTGACCGGGACAACACCACTCCATGCACTTTGCAGTCAGCCTGAAAAACCGGCTCTGATTCATGTAACAGAAATTTCCCACGAGTTCGAGAACACTTACTATTGTTATGGTGGAGGGCTTTACCGACGCTCTGTTGTCACAAAAGCGCTGGTCGGCAATGATCCGAAGAAACTAACCGAAGCAAAAGTAATTTCACCGGAAAAAACATCCATTGATTATTACGTTGGATTGAAAACCGATGGGAGAGAACAATTCAATATTGGCGATTCCGTGCTCTGGTCATCCAGAGCCCAGTTGTTTGTAACACGCTCATCCGTGGCAGTGGTCAGGGGCATTCAAGAAAACAATCCTGAATTAGTTGGAATCTTTAACCCTTTTGGGCAAAGAATCGATCAATAAACGTGATGCTATGAAACGTGCATTATTGCTTGTATTAGACGGATTGGGCATCGGTGCGATGCCCGATGTATTTCAAACAAGGAGCCAGGATATTCCCGCTAATACTCTCGAATGTATCTTACGGCATCATCCTGACCTCGCAATTCCAACACTAACTCGTTTAGGATTGTTAAACAGTCTACGTCATTTACCGGAAAAATCTATCGATCTGATTGCCAGCTGGGGATGGTGCAGTCTGGCTTATCAAGGAGCAGACAGCTATCTCGGACACCAGGAGATAATGGGCGCCATTCCACTGGATCCCCAAAAGACTTTAATCAGTGAGAAAGCAGATGAGTTTGAAAACATATTAAAAAGACGGGGTTATGCTGTCTCAAGACCATTCTCCGGAAAACCGCTCCTATGTATCAATGACGCGATCATCATCGCCGATAATCTTGAGGCGGATGCCGGACAAAACATTAATCTAACCGTCTGTACAGATCGAATTGATTTTGACGAAGCTATTAGTATCGGAAAAACAATCCGCAGGAATATTCAAGTTGCCCGCGTCATTGTATTTGGTGGTCCCGGACTGACCCTCTCGAAAATTCTAGCGCACATCGAAGAACGAAAAAACGGGCAAATAGGTATTAATAGCCCGGCGCTTGGTGTCTATAACGAAAATCTATTGGTAAAACACCTGGGGTTCGGAGTAAACCCGGATTTGCAGGCTGCCTCCATTTTCGCCCGGGCCGATAAAGAGGTATTTCTGGATGGCAAGATGGCAGACCTGATCGATTGCGATCAAGCCATACGCAACCCAATTGTCGAAACACACAAACTGTGTAATTGCATCCAAGCACAATTCAAAGCCATGAAAAGTGGATTTATTGCCGCCACAGTCCAGGAAACCGATCTGGCTGCTCATGGAGGCGAGATAGATAGATTCGCTACTATTCTCGAAACGGTTGATAAATTCTTATGGGAGTTTTTATCCCAAATGGATTCGGAAGACCTGCTTATCATCACCGCAGATCACGGCAACGATCCTGGATTGAAAACAGGATTGCACACCCGTGAGATGACGCCGCTGCTTGTATACTCCCCCACCCTTCCAGCCATACCGCTGGGAAGTCGAGATAGTTTATCCGATGTGGGAGCATCGCTGGTTGATTATTTCAACCTCCCTAAAACACAAAACGGAAAATCTTTCATCACTGAAATATATAGAGGAAAAAATGAAATTTGAACTATTATCACAACAAGATCTGGATAGGATAGATCTGGAATCTCGTCAAATTCTAGGTAAAGTCGGCGTGAAAATCAATAACATGAAAGCACGAGAGTTATTCAAGAATGCCGGTGCAAAAGTTAACGCCGAAACACACATAGTTTGGATTCCGGCAGATTTAATTGAAGCTGCATTGGCAGGGGTCTCACATCATTTTAATGTTTGGGATCGAACCGGCAGCACATGTTATGACCTTAACAATGGAAAGACCTATGGACATAATGTAGGGGGTTGTGTACGAATCTATGATTTCGATATGGGCGCCTCCCGAGACGCGACCGAACAAGATCTCATAAAGGCGACAACGCTGATAGATGCGCTTGAAAATATCCATGTTTGCAGACCTGTGGTATACCCACAGGAATTTCCCGCCGAACTGAGAGATATATATACAGCCGCCTGTATGCTCCAATACACCAATAAACCTTATGGAGTTTCTGCCTACAGCCTTCGTAATCTGGATTATATCTTGCGACTCGGCAGCCTGGTGAGCGGCAGTTATGACGCATTTCTCGAAAAACCCTTCATATGGGGAAGTGTATGTCCTGCCAGCCCATTGAATTATTCAGAATCCACAACAGCGATCCTGATGAAATATGCAGAAATTGGATTGCCTGTTGCCATTGCGCCCTGTCCGGTCAGCGGCGGTACCAGCCCGGTAAGTTTGGCGGGTACCCTCATCCAACAAAATGCCGAATTTCTGACCGGTTTGATCTTAGTGCAAATCATCAACCCGGGAAATGAAGTGAAATATACAACCCGCCCTATTCCGATGGATATGAGAACGGGCACAGCCACTTTTGGTTCTGTAGAGCTGGGACTGATGTCCACTGCTATCGTTCAACTGGCGCAGAAATATGGAATTTGCTCGGATGTTTATGGTTTGGGAACCAGTACCTTTGCATTTGATCCCCAAAACGGGTTCGAAAAAGCCTTGAATGCACTTCTGCCGGTACTGGCGGGTGCAAATTTAATTGCTGCCGCCGGATTGATGGAAGATGCCCTAACCTCCAGCTACGAACAATTGGTAATCGATAATGCAATCCTAGGCAATATTTTCAGAATCACACGCGGAATCAACATATCCGATGAAACCATTGCGCTTGATCTGATCGAGAAGGTCGGGCCAGGAGGAAATTATTTATTGGAAGATCACACGCGTATTTTTGCACGGCAAGAGCTATTCACCCCTAAGATTTGTTATCGTTCTGGAAATCAACAATATAAGGAAAAAGGATTTACTTCAATTACCGATGCAGCCCATGAGCAGGTAAAAACCATCTTGGAAAATGGCGCCGTACGTGTTGTTGATGAAGAAACTACCGCACAAATTAACGTATTGCTTGATGAAGCTAAAGCAACGTCTAAATAATATCAAAATGAAAACAGGAGAAGAAAATGAGTTTATTAACAGACATCGCCGATGCCATCTATGACGGCGATCTAGATACTGTAGTCGCACAGACAAATTCTGCCATCCAGAATGAAACACCGGCTCTCGAAATTCTTGAAAAGGGGTTGATGGCCGGCATGGATAGGGTTGGGCAGGATTTTAAAGCAGGCGATTTATTCATTCCAGAAGTGTTGATCGCATCACGAGCCATGCAGGCTGGCATGGAAATTCTCAAACCATTATTGGTAACTCAAAAAATAAAATCACCGGGCAAGATCATCCTGGGAACGGTTCAAGGCGACCTGCATGATATCGGGAAAAACCTGGTCGCTATCATGCTGCAGGGAGCCGGTTTTGAAGTGATCGACCTGGGTGTAGATGTGAGCAAGGAAGTGTTTTTGAAAGCAATCATTGAGAATAAACCCAACCTGGTTGGGATGTCTTCTCTTCTCACCACCACCATGCCTCAGATGCCCGAGATCATAGAGACTATTAAGCAAGCAGGGCTGCGTGATCATGTGAAGATCATGGTCGGTGGTGCACCGTTGAATGAGAATTATGCTCAGAAGATCGGTGCGGATGGATATGCTCAAAATTCATCAATCGCAGTTGAACTGGCAAAATCCCTGATTAACACTTAGACCAGCAAATCAAGATGACAAAAACAGGGTTGCTTCGATTAAGCAACCCTGTTTTTGTTCTTATCACAATGGCATAGAATTAGGAATAGTTTCACAGAGATCATCTTAATCCCATTAAGAAGATGATAAGAGCCCAAAAATCGCAGCAGAATGCCGGTGCCGGCACGTTGTAATCCAGCACATCCGGGGATTCCACCATTCAGGATCCTTCTCTTTGATTACGCCCATATCCCATCCACAGGAGCAGCAAGCTGAGAATAAGGATATCCAGCATTAACGTTATCAGATCCAAGGTTCCGAACTGGTCCGTAAACGTGAGAATGATGTTCAAGACAAGCCACGCCACACAAATCCACTGACCAATCCCGCTCGATAGTTTCCATGAGCACCATCCAAACACCAGACCATTCCCGATCATCATCCCAACAAGTAAAACGATAGAAGGCGAAATCGATCCATTCCTGTGACTTTGAAGCCAGGTGAAGATCGCCAGTAAAACCCAGATCAACATATTCAGTATGAGCAAATAATGCAAAACAGGGATCATCCATTGATTCTTTTTCATTTCACTCCTACCTTCTCTTAAACCAAAATAGACATATGTCGCTCCACGACATATGTCTATTTTATCAAACTTTTCAGATTATCTTGTCTTATAATCCTTCAAAGACTGCAGCAGGTGCATAGCAAACCCCCACCAGGCTGGAACCGGTGTGAGCGCCTAACACCAACGAGAGCTGACTAACCGGGTACCAAACGGTCTTGAAAACAGAATCCAATTGTGCTTTCAACGATTCCGCGCCTTCAGCATTATCCGCGTGGACAATCTGGGCAACCATTTTTTCACTTGGCGAGATGGTTTTACCGACCAGATTGACCAATCCGTGCAAAGCCAGCTTGAAGGAACGTGATTGACCCAGCTGGGTATAATTGCCTTTTTCATTATCCACACCAATGAGCGGTTTAATATTAAGGATAGAAGCAAGCAACCCTTTCATGTGGCTGATGCGTCCACCATTGATGAGGTATTTCAGTTCTTTCAAGGTATAAATAGTGCGAGTGGCATCTGCAATGCGTTTCAAGTAAGGTACGATCTGATCCTTCGTCCAACCGGCTGCCACTGCTTTGGCAGCTTCGATCACCTGCCAGCCCGCTCCCACGGAAAGGGTTTTGGTATCGACCACGGTCACATTGGCTTCCGGAACCATGGCAGCAGCAGCATTCGCCGAATTCACTGTACCGCTTAAACCGGATGAAATATGGATCGATAGAATATCTTTATCCTCTTTGGCTAACTTCCGATAGAGATCCGCAAATTCTCCCGCGGAGGGTTGGGAGGTTTTTGGTAAGACCTCACTCGTTTCCATCGATTGATAGAATTGGTCCAGAGCTTGCCCCTGACCATCAAGATAGACTTTCTCTCCAATACTCACTTTAAGGGATACTTCGTGAATTTCAAAGTTATTGGTATTAAGACAGTGCGAATCGGTTCCAGAATCTGTGACTATTTTCATTTTTTCATCTCACCAGTTAATTTTTGCTGATTAAGCGCAGTAATTGTACGACCAACCTCTCAAAATCAAGATTACTCACAATAATAAAAGTACCCTCACTTTCGTAATTGAGCAGCATTACCTATGTCATTTCCCCGTCTTCTGATGCCAAGCGAATAAAACACGATATCCTTCACTTTCAAAACGATTTTTGTAATGGTAGAGAATTTTGCATGCTTGCATTTTCCACAGAAACACTATAAATTTTAAGAAAAGGAAGGGAAAAAATGAAAACAAACAAAACTGACGATAGGACATTTCGCAAGCTGCGCCGATTCAATTTCATCATGGGCTTTTTACATCTCATTCAAGGCATCTTCATGTGGGTGGTAAGTAATGACACAACTTATCCTATTTTTACTAATTTCTTGAAATTCAATACCACCACTCTCACCCTCACCCCCGATCCAAAGCTGCTCTATGAACTGCCTTTTGGTCCGGCAGTTGCAATTTTCTTACTGATTTCCGCCGTGGCACATTTTTATCTGGCAACTTTTGGATATCCCGCTTACGTGAAAAACCTAAAAAAGGGCATGAATCCGGTCAGATTCTACGAGTATGCGCTCAGTTCATCTTTGATGATCGTGTTGATCGGGATGCTGGTGGGTATCTGGGATCTGGGAAGCATGATCTTGATGTTCGGTATCAATGCCATGATGAATTTCTTCGGAATTTTGATGGAGCGCCACAACCAGACCACCGAAAGGACCGATTGGCATGCTTTCGTTTATGGGAGCATCGCCGGTATCATCCCCTGGGTCGTGATCGTGATCTATTTCTTGAGCGCCCTTTCCTCCTCAGATGCCAAACCGCCAGCGTTCGTATATGCCATCATCCCCACCATCTTTGTATTCTTCAACAGTTTTGCCATCAACATGGTGCTGCAATATAAGAAAGTGGGACGCTGGAAAGATTATCTCTATGGAGAACGGGTCTACATCATCTTGAGCCTGATAGCCAAAACCGCTTTAGCCTGGCAGATCTTTGCCGGGACCCTGGCGCCGATTTAAATTGACAAATGTTCAAAAATAGAGAGCGGTGAAATACTCACCGCTCTCTTATTATCACTATCTTACTCTTCGTCTAACGCCTTCTTGGAATTTTTGATCAGTTTACCGCGCTCTTCACTATCCAAAATACGTTTGCGGATACGGTATGTTTGCGGTGTTACTTCCAACAGCTCATCATCCGCCAGATATTCGACGGCTTCATCCAAACTCATCTCGCGTGGTGGGGTCAATCGGATCTCTATATCCTTATTAGAAGAACGCATATTGGTGAGATGTTTTTGTTTGCATACGTTAATGGTCAGGTCACCCGGACGGGTATATTCACCGATCACCATGCCTTCATAAACATCCACTCCGGCACCGTAAAAAAGGGTCCCGCGTTCTTCGGCATTCTTCAAGCCGTAAGTGCTGGTAACGCCGCTTTCCCATGCCACCAGAGAGCCGGTATAGCGCGTGGTGAGGTTACCAGTGATAGCGTCATACCCATGAAAAAGGGTATTCATCACGCCCAGCCCGCGTGTAGCAGTCAGAAACTGGTAGCGGAATCCCAGCAATCCACGGGTTGGCACAACATAGACTATGCGCACAGTGCCGTCGGCATTTTCACGCATATCCTTCATGGTGCCATGACGCTTGCCAAGCATTTCCACCACTGCGCCCACCGTATCGGCACTGGTCTCAATATAAACCTCTTCGTATGGCTCCAACAAGGAACCATCTTCTGCCTTATGGAAAATAACCTCGGGGCGTGACACTTGAAATTCATATCCTTCACGGCGCATGGTTTCGATCAGGATCGCCAGGTGCAGTTCACCACGTCCGGATACCAGGAATGAATCAGTGCTTTCAGTCTCTTCCACACGTAGCGCCACATTTGTACGCAACTCAGCAAACAGACGCTCCCGAATTTTACGGGAGGTACCCCATTTGCCTTCTTTGCCGGCGAAAGGAGAAGTATTCACACCAAAGGTCATCCGCACAGTCGGTTCTTCCACCCGAATAGGGGGCAGGGCATCGGGGTGTTCGGGATCGGTGAGTGTTTCACCAATGGCAATACCTTCCAACCCTGCCAGCGTGATGATCTCTCCGGCGCCGGCTTCTTCCACCTCGATACGTTCCAGTCCTTTGTGGATATATAAATACTGAGCACTTTCTTTGATCAATTCCCCATTCAGTGATATGCGGGTCAGATCTTGCCCAACATGAATTTTTCCCGCATAAATACGTCCCATAGCAGTCACGCCGCGATAATCATCGTACCCCAGATTAGTGACCAGCATGCGGTAAGGCGCATCCATATCCACCATGGGTGCGGGAATATAGCGCAGAATAGTTGAAAACAACGGTTGCAAATCAGGGCTTAATTGAGGGGTGAGTCCGGCTTGAGCAATTGTCGCGCTGGCATAAATAACGGGAAAATCAGCCTGCTCATCACTGGCGCCCAGATCGATAAAAAGATCAAAGGTTTGGTTGAGAGCACGTTCCGGTTCGGCATCCTTGCGATCCACTTTATTGATGACCACGATGGCTTTATGTCCCATCTCAAGAGCTTTTTTCAAGACAAAACGGGTTTGCGGCATGGGACCTTCGGCTGCATCCACCAGCAGCAGCACACCATCTACCATGTTCATAACACGTTCGACCTCACCACCAAAATCGGCATGTCCCGGGGTATCCACAATATTGATCTTGACCTGCTGCTTGGTCTCAGGATCAAAAATGGAAACAGCCGTATTCTTGGCCAGAATGGTGATACCGCGTTCGCGCTCAAGGTCATTGGAATCCATCACGCGCTCAGCAACCTGCTGGTTCTCACGGAAGGTGTGTGCTTGACGCAACAACCCATCCACCAGGGTAGTCTTTCCATGGTCGACATGCGCGATGATGGCAATATTTCTTAGATCTGTTCTTTCTTTCAACATTTAGATCCCTTTTTTCCCATTAAAAAACCCGGCTTCATTTTGCCGAGGTCTTTTCATGAAGAGCGGGGCTTATCTTATCAGATTGCGTGGAGTTTGAGAAGGGAGAATTCTATATTTCTTTTCTATTGTGTCCCCACCAACAAAGAGGAAAAAGAAGAGTGACTTTCTTTGTCACTCTTCTCTCGAATAAATTATGGTTTTGGCTGTTGCTGGGTGATGCAGTGAATATTGCCGCCGCCCAGCAGAATTTCCCGAGCAGGAACACCCACCACTTTTCTCTCAGGCAGCAAAGCCTGTAAAGCCTGCAGTGCTGGTTTGTCATGTTCATCATCAAAAGTAGGAACGATCGCGCCGCCGTTGCAGAGGTAGAAATTGATGTAGGAAGCAGCCATTCGATCTCCCGCTTCGCGCGGCAGTGTTCCATCTACCGCATCCACCCCCCGGCTTTCTTCTTCGGTGATCAGAACCGGATTGGGTTGGTGGATCTTGTGGATCTCCAGCTTGCGACCACGGGCATCGGTGATCGATTGCAGGATCTCATAGTTTTCCTGAGAGATCTCGTACTGCGGATCAGATTTATCATCCGTCCAGGTCAAAGCGACCACTCCCGGGCGAATAAAACAGCAGATATTATCCACATGTCCGTTGGTTTCATCATTGTATACGCCATGATTCAGCCAGATGAACTTTTTGATGTTCAAATAATCAGCCAGCAGATCTTCTATTTCCTTTTGGTTTTTATCCGGGTTCCTATTCTCGTTTAACAAACACTCGCGCGTGGTCATCAAGGTACCTTCGCCATCAACATGGATCGATCCGCCTTCCAGCACAAGGGGGGCTTTATAGCTATCAACCCGCTCTACTTCAGCCACTTTGCGTGCCACCACATCATCCAGGTCCCACGGGAAATACAACCCTCCGAGCAGTCCACCCCAGGCATTGAAATCCCAATCCACCACCCGTGCCGAGGTTCCATTCACCACAAAGGTTGGTCCGCAATCTCTCATCCACGAATCATTGTTGGCTATTTCCACCACCCGTACCTCACCCGGCAGCATCTGACGGGCGTTATTGAACTGGGATTGGGACACCCCCATGGTTACCGCTTCAAATTGACTGATGGCAGTTGCCACCGCCACAAATGCTTTTTGTGCGGGTTTCGCACCATTGCGCCAGTTATCAGGGCGTTCAGGCCAGAGCATCCAGGTACCGGCATGCGGTTCAAATTCGCCTGGCATACGAAAACCATCTTTGCGGGGAGTACTTTGAATTCGATAAGACATCACGGACCTTCTTTCTTTTTCTTACCTATCGATCAGGCTTTCTTTTTGCTTCTTGCGATCAAAATCTCACCGATAATCACGGTCAGCACCACACCAATCAACACCGGCGCGGCATATGCCCAATCCATCGGTTCACCCGGCACATAAACGAAGAACACTACTGCCTGCAGGATGAAGATTTCACAAACCACAGCCAGAATGGTGGTGAAGAGTTTTCCACCGGGAACCTTATAAGGGCGGTGCGCATCGGGGTCGGTCTTGCGCAATTTCAAAAAAGCCGGGAACATCACCAGATAAGGCAGCAAGAATACCATCGAGCTGAAGGCAAATAACGTCCAGAACAGGTCTTCAGCCGAACCAGCCATGAAACCGTAAATCACCATGACCGCAGTTGAAACGATTCCGGTGATGAGGAACGCACCAACAGGAGTTTTATAAACAGGGTGTTCACGCCCAAAAACAGCCGGGAGTTCACCTTCTTTTGCTGCTTCATCTGCAGTACGGTTGGCACCCATGGTCCAGGTGACCATATTCGCGAGGAAGGAGTATAAAGCAGCCACACCCAGCACCACAACCAGCGCACCACCAATTCCCGTTTCGCCCAGTAGCACCCGCAGTGTATCGATGATACCTGAGATCAACCCCAGTTCATCCAGTGGCAACGCCATCAAGATACCTACGGTGCCTAAAAGATAGAACACGGCAATCAGCGCACCTGAAGTGATGATAGCCCGCGGAATATCTTTGCCAGGATTCTTCATCTCTTCCGAAGCGCCCGACATCAATTCAAAGCCCATAAAGTTATATACGATCACAGGTAAGAATGCCAGGCCAGCCCCCCATTCGGGAAGCATGCTTTGGAAAGAAAGATCATTGGCGACACCGTTTTTCCCGGCATAAATGAATGCACCCACCCCGATAACAACCATGATAAGTGCCTTGATAATGGCGCCAATATTGGGGATCCATTTGCTGGTTTCGAGGGTGATCGACCCGATCCAAACGGTGATCCAGGTCATAACGATACCAATAAGAATCTGCCACCATAATCCCATTTCAGGGAAGAATAATTGAGCGAACATACCTGCAAAAAGAATATAAACTGATGGCATCCATAAGGCAACATTGATCCAGTATAACCAGGTGGTCCGGGCAGCCCATTTTTCGCCGAATGCCTTCTTGACCCAAATGTACAACCCACCCTGTTCGGGATATGTCGTTCCCAATTCAGCGGTGATCAATCCGTAGGGAATAAAGAAAAGCACCAGGGTGATCAACCACCATGAAATTGAGGAGGAACCAATTGCCGCCGAAGGCGCCAGCGTATCCATCACAAGAATCGCGCATACGGTAAACAGCGTCATATCAAGACTGCGCAACACTTTTTTGAAGCCGGTTGGTTTCCCTTTTTCTGAAGTTTTTACAGCGTTCATTTCTACCTCCATTTGAATTTCCTGTTCAAAACAGGATTACTGAAAATGACTTTCTAAAAAGTCTACAATTTCGCCAGCGTGGACTGCTTTTTGTTCGGCGCTGGCATGTTTCAGGCGCGGGTAGACCAGCCACACCAATAACCCCTTTTCGGTATGCAAGCGGTTTTCAGCCTGATCGAAAATAACGGAATGTTCCGAATCCATCACTTCGTCCGTGGCTTCAACACCGCGCGATGCCGGCAAACAGTGCATGAACTTGACATGGGCAGGTGCTTTCTTGATCAGATCCATATTGACCTGATAGCGCGGCATGAAGGCTTTCTTTCGATCGGGAATTTCTGCTTCCTGACCGACCCACCACCACAGATCCGTATAGATGAAATCGGCATTCTTCACCGCTTCGACCGGATCTTCGGTCACACGAACGGTTCCACCGGATTTCTCACAATTCTCATGGGCAATCTTCATCCAGGCTTCGGGAGCCTGATATTGCTTGGGGGCAGCGTGAATGAAATTCATTCCCAACCGTGTGCAGATGAACATCAGAGAACTGAGTACGTTGGTGGCATCACCCACAAAAGTTACATTGAAATCTTCCAGCTTTTTCCCCTCGGGAGCATGTTCCATCATGGTCAGCACATCGCAAACCACCTGCGTAGGGTGGTTGTAATCGGTCAGCCCGTTGATCACAGGCACGGTTGCATTCTTTACCAGCCCCAGCATGGTCTCGTGTTTCAGTGTGCGCGCCATGATAACATCCACATAGCGGGAGATGACTTGTGCGGTATCGCCCAATGATTCGCGCACACCCAGATGAATTTCTCCCGGTTTCAGGTACAGAGCATGTCCACCCAATTCAGCCATCCCCACCTCAAATGAAATACGAGTACGGGTAGAGGGTTCTTCAAACAGCATTGCCAGCGAAGCGCCTTCCAATAATTTGGGAGTAGCGCCCTGCTTATCTGCCTGCTTGATCCTGCGGATCAGGGTGATCAGATCCAGCAGTTCTTTTTTGGTAAAGTCTTGCGTATCGATAAAGTGTTTCAGTTCCATCCTATGCTCCTTTCGGAATTCTTAATTTTTAAAACAAATATCCGGCTTATCACCGGATATTTAGTAATCATCTTCCTCATCCCGTTCGATCCTGAAATCGGAATCCCTTGGCATCCACTCATCAATGTTGCGGATGATGCGCGGTACCAACGAATACCCCCTGATCTGTACCCCTTCAATGGTGGGGATTTTTTTTCGTATGAATTCACGTAGGTCCTCATTGGTCTTAAAACGACATTCAATAGAGAGATCTTTGGTTCCTTCACCCAGGGCAATATAGGATATATCGGAAATTGTTTTGAAGTTCTTTATCACTTCTTCTTCTTTATCAGCATCTACTTCGAGAAAAATATCCACTGCTGTCAGGTATCCAAATACCTCCGGGTCAATGATCGCCGTCAGTCGCACGGCTCCCAACCGTACCAAACGATCGATGCGCTTACGGATAGTGCGTTCATTCGCATTCAGATCGCGCGCGATCTGCGATGCAGACAGCCGGGCATCCTTGTGCAGCGCCTGGATGATCTGGTGATCAAGTTGGTCAAATTGCTTTTTCATAATTTATTCCGATTCGGAACTATGCAATTCCTTATCGGAATCATTATAGCAGGAATAGGAACCATTTTCAAGCACCGGAACAAAAATCAGAAAACTCATTACATTTATCATTCTATATCCAGCCGGTCAGCAAGATTCATCTTCCGCAACGGAAGACCTCCCCATTTCGATAATCATTGCAAAAAGCAAATTAATAATTCGCTGACAACATCATCTCCCATTCTTTTGTACACTCTAAATCAGGAAGAAAGTGAGGTCATGATGATAAAAATGGAGCCTCTTACCCCAGAAGAAGAACAGGTCATCTTGCACAAAGGCACCGAGCGACCTTTCAGTGGAAAATACGATGACTTCTTTGAAAAAGGGACCTATATCTGCCGCCAGTGCGGTGCTCTGCTTTACCGGTCCGACAACAAGTTTGACGCCGGCTGCGGCTGGCCCAGCTTCGATGACGCCGTCCCGGGAGCCGTTAAAGAATTACTCGATGCGGATGGTTACCGCACCGAGATCCAATGTACTGCATGTGGTGCTCATCTAGGTCATGTGTTTAAAGGAGAGAGTTTTACACCCAAAAACACACGTTATTGTGTGAATTCAATCTCAATGAGGTTCATACCCGATGAAAAATAACGATTCGATGCAAACGGCAGTTTTCGGTAGTGGCTGCTTTTGGTGTGCAGAGGCTATTTTCAGCCAGTTAGAGGGAGTCAAATCGGTCATGCCTGGGTATGCGGGCGGGCATACGCCCAACCCTACCTATCAGCAGGTATGCAGCGATACCACCGGGCATGCGGAGGTAGTGAAGATCGAGTTTGATCCGGCAGTCATCACCTATGCAGATCTGCTGGAAATATTCTGGCAAACTCATGATCCTACCACGCCTAATCGCCAGGGTAATGATATCGGCAGCCAGTATCGCTCGATCGTTCTCTACTCAAATGAAGAGCAAAAACAGGCAGCACAACATCTACTGGAAGAATTAGGCAAAGAGAAGAAATTTTCAGCTCCCATTGTGACAGAGATCGTGCCGTTAGAAGAGTTCTATCCGGCGGAGGATTATCACAAAGATTACTATCTCCGTAACAAGATGCAACCTTATTGCCAGTTCGTGATCTCGCCTAAACTTGCCAAATTCAGAAAGAAATATCAGGAAAAACTGGCGTAGCGCACAAATTCTTTTACAATAGAAGTATGTGTGATGAGTTTCCTGCTGACCAGGAATTATTCGAACGCAGTTTTAGCGGAAAAGACTTCAGCTGCATCACAGTCGCGGATCGCGATTTCATGCAGTGTTCTTTTCATTCCTGCCAGATGGCAGAGATTGACCTGCAATCCTGCCATTTTCAAGATTGTTCATTTGAGCAATGTGATCTCAGCCTGGCAAAGTTGGAGCACTGTCAATTTCAAAACACCACTTTCCAGCGTTCACGTCTGGTGGGCATCGACTGGACCCGTCTGATATGGCAGAAGAAAACGCTAAAAACACCCCTGTTTTTCATCGAATGCAATCTCAATTATTCCAATTTTTTCGGTTGTTTGCTCAAAGGTACCAAATTTACAGATTGCATGTTGCAGGAGGTTGAGTTCGGTGAAGCAGATCTGAGCAGAGCCGATCTACGGCGTGCTGATCTCACAAAAGCGCGCTTCTTTCACACTGATCTGAGCGAATCGGATCTGCGAGATGCCGGAAACTACGATATCAACGCGGTGGTCAACACCCTGCACAAAACCAGGTTCACCCTTCCCGAAGCGGTATCCCTGCTGCACAGCCTGGATATCATCCTGGACTAATAAGGTTGTTCACCCAGCCCATATAGAACCACAGGCATTTCTATATTGATCAATTACCCCACGAATAGTGGCGTGAACGAGTTCTAAAGGAACCGGTTCCACATCGCCGCTTTGAACGGATGGGTACAGGTGTGGGAAATATTGGCTCACCAGTGCCAGCGGTAAGGGATTTTTCCCCAGATTACTCATCAACTTCTGATTAGCATTTTGCACGGCGGGGCAGCCCCAGTAATAGCGAACGCGATCGCTGAAGCTGTATTTCAGGTCGAAATGAATTTCTTCATCCGTACCGGTATAGTACTTTTTCCAATGCGCAGGCTCGCTGTGCATGGTATCCATCAAAACGCCGATAAGGTGAGAGCGCTGCTCCGGCTTCTTGAAGAATAATTCTTCCTCAATGGCTGCCAATCGAAATAGGGCTTCACGGAAAGCAAAGGTTAGCGCCGGTCCGACCTTCAAAATTGAAAAATGATCCTGCACCATTTGTTTTAATGATTGTGGGGTTTGATAATCGGTGGAATGAGCCTCGAACACCATCCCCGGAACTGACGCTATGAATTCACGAAGCGGTCTGATTTTCGAACGGTCATAGGGAAAAATCATGCGATCATTGAACTCAACCCCGGGGGAGACAACCAGCGCAATGATGCGCCGGAAGGCATCTTCCAGACCGTAACGGGAAAAAACATCCCGGTAGACCTGCAGGGTTTGCTGCGCATATTCCACTTTCGTGATAGGACAGTTCACACCCTGATCAGCAGTCATTCCTCCCGGCGAAGGCACTTCTGTACCGATCACATAAACCGGCAGATCTTTGCTGTGATTTTCACAAGCGGTATTTTCTGCAATCAGGCATAGTCGGGCAGCGCGCTCTGCCATCGTTTTAACGGATAGCTCATTTTCACCGGCGCAGGTCATCGAGGTATCCAGATGGATCTTTCCATATCCGGCTTTGACATATGCCTGTACCATTGCACCTGCTTTTTCCATGGCAATAGCTGCATCTTCATCCCGCCAAGGATTGGGACCCAAATGATCACCACCCAGAATGATGCGGCTCACAGGGAAATTCATTTCCAGTGCAATTTTCCGCAGGTATTCGGTAAACTGCATGGGCGTCATTCCGGTATATCCACCCTCCTGGTTCACCTGATTACAGGTTGACTCAATCAGCAGACAAGCATCATTTTCCCTGTGAGCGCGCATAGCCGCTTGAAGAACCATTCGGTTCGAGGAACAAACGGAATAGATCCCAACAGGCATACCTGCTTTATGTGCCTGAATGATCTTATGCAGCGGGGTGTTGATAGAAAACCGTTCTTTTCCCATACTAAAAGCACTTATCTTTCAGCATACGTTCTATACCAATCCGTTTTTACCGGCATCGGTTTCACACCAGCAAACCAGGGAGCACTCAGAGCATCCACCAATTCTGTGAGGGTGTGCATACGCTTCCAGGCAACTTCCCGCAAAAAGCGTATGCGCTCATCCCCCATTAATTCAGCGGCTTCCTTCCACACCGCCCGCCCGGCTGCCACACCCGAGGCACCTGCCAGGCAAGCCGCCGTGACCTGGCGCAGGAAAATCTCATAATCGACCGAAGCCGACAGCAAGATCCAGGGAATCGTGCTGATACGAGTCAGTTCCATACAGGAAGTTTGCCATTGGCTGAAGTCTTTTTCGGTATTGATATCTGCCGGAAATTCCGCCTTGAGAACATCGGCTCCCAACGGTGTGAGTTTTTCTGCAGAGCGCAGGATCACATCCATCCGTTCCTGCCCTTCCAGCCTTTTTTGAGCGGCATCCAGCGGGTAAGTAAGCACCTCAAGGAAGAATGCGATATCAGCATGTCGACATTCTTCTGACACACGCTTGACCAGGTCCTCGATATGAGTGCGCGATGGAGATTGCGGATGATAGTAAACCAACAACTTTACCGCATCAGCACCCAGGCGCTTGATCTTATCAACACTCCAACCGGGTAATATCTGGCTTGCGCGAGCCGTTGGGTCACCTGTATATCCGGTCTCATCCAAAGCCACCAGCAGCCCGCAGCTACCGGGGATGGTTCGTGCAGCGATATTCTGCGCCGTCCCATACACGGGATCCAGTAAAAAGGCACTGCAACTATTGGCAAGGTTTTTCACCACTGCCTGCTTGAAAGAGACCATCGCTTCATCTGTCCCCTGATCTTTCGCTTGAAGATGAAGAAGATTACGTAAATTATTGCGATGATCCAGCGCTAAAATGGCAAATTTTCCCTGCGGAGTTGCACACTGCTGCAATCCGCGAATTTTTCCTATTGATCTGGCAGCCATCATTTTTCTTTCTCCCGGTTTCACCAGGGAATATTTATTAGCCCGAACCATGGTGTGCGTTTTTGTTTTGTTTAACTATTTTAGCGACTCAACCCGGTGTATTTCCATATATTGAACATATATAAACATATATTATGTGCTTTTTTGTGCTATTATTTGACAAATACTCAATTAGAAACATATGATGAAAGGAGTCTCATGCTAAAAGAAGAAAGACAACAAATGATCATTCAGGAACTGGATAGAAATGGCAGTGTATCGGTCGGTGAGCTCGCCGGGCAATTTCATGTCTCAAGAATGACCATCCGTAGAGATCTTCTGGAGATCGAGCAGAGCAATCAACTAAAAAGAACGCATGGTGGGGCAGTGCTCCCGTCAAAATCTCCCAATTACAGCGAACCACCCACCATCAAACGAATGGAACTTTTAAAAGACGAAAAGATTCGCATCGCCAAAGCGGTGGCAGCATCCATTGGGGAAAAAGAAGTGATCTTTCTGGGCTCCGGCACCACAACGCTCTATGTGGCAAAAGAGCTCTATGAAAGAGACGATATTACCGTGCTCAGTAATGCCATCACGATCATTAATGAATTGAGCACCAACGGGAAAATGCCAATTATCGGTATCGGTGGCTTTTTGCGACGCGAGGAGCAATCCATGATTGGGCACTTTGCCGAGCGGGTCATTGAAGAGCTGCGGGTAGAAAAAGTGATTGTGGGTATGCGCGGCGTCCATCCGCGCTACGGGCTCACCAGCGAAGATCCGCAGGAACTGATGACCGACCGAAAGATTCTCGGTATCAGCGATAACGTCATCATCGTCGCTGATCACACGAAGATCGGCTATGTTTCGACGAGCCTGACTGCTCCCATCACGGCTGCGAGCACGATTGTCACCACCACCAATGCACAGGAAGATTATGTACGTGCAATTCGCGAACAGGGAGTAGAGGTAATCCAAGTTTAGAAATTACAAAGGAGAAAAAATTCATTTATGCAAGACGATAGAGGTAAATTCACACAGGCAGAGATTCTCTCACAACCAGAAACCTGGGAAGAAACGCTCCGGTATTTAAAGTCCGATTGGGTTGGAAAACTTCCCGATCTTCAGGATTACGACCAAATCGTTATAACCGGTTGTGGTTCGACGTATTACCTTTCGATATGGGCAGCGCGTTTTCTGCACTGTACCACAGGTGTGCCCGCCATCGCCCTCCCCAGCTCGGAATTATGGTATGCAGGAGATGTGTGGTTAAAACCGTTCAAGAAAGTTCTTTTCATCGCGATTTCACGTTCCGGGCAAACAACAGAAACTCTCAAGGCTTTGAATGGCTTCCTGGAAAACCATACAGAAGATGCTCTGGCAATCACTTGTTACAAAGATAGCCAGCTGGCAAAAATGTCACCTCTCTCCATTATCACAACAGCCGGAATGGAACAC
This sequence comes from Chloroflexota bacterium, assembly GCA_012797815.1. Lineage (GTDB taxonomy): Bacteria > Chloroflexota > Anaerolineae > Anaerolineales > Anaerolineaceae > UBA4781. The sequence goes on from JAAZOK010000172.1 coordinate 25,218, forward strand.
AGCATAGCACAGACACGCTCCTTCAGTAATATGATGTGGCCTATCATTTTGTTGAGTGAAAAGAACATCACAGAAACCTTGATCAGCGCAATTCAAGTTACAGCGCAATCTTTCCTGGCAAATTATCAGGAAACGGCTGCCGGAATTGGGGAAAATCTGGATATTGAACGATTCTTTTTTCTGGGAAATGGTCCTCTATTTGGTCTCTCTCAAGAAGTCATGTTGAAAATGAAAGAAATGTCGTTGAGTTATTCAGAGGCTTTCCATTTTTTGGAATTCCGGCATGGTCCTATGTCGATGGTCGATCATGAATCTTTGATCGTTGGTTTTACCAATAGAAGCACATTTTTGTATGAACTTCCTGTTTTCAACGATATGAAAAAGCTGGGGGCAAAAATCCTGGCGGTTGGAAACAGTGTCGAGAAAGCACACAGCATAGATTATCTCTTTAACATAGGGGATAAAGTTCCCTCTCCGTGGACTTACCCGTTTTATCTCCCACCCATCCAATTACTGGCCTGCAAGAGAAGTCTGGCAAAAGGATTGAACCCGGATAAACCGGAAAACCTCACCGCAGTCGTTGAGCTATAAGGGAATAAAACCATGCAACTAGAAGATCTGTTCATCAAAAACGCTATCAGGGCAAAATTGCCGTTGCAAACAAGGGAAGAGATCATCCAGAAAGCAGGTGAAATTCTGGTTGAAGCGGATGCTGTTGAGCCCAGATACATCCATGCGATGAAGCAGGCAATAGATGAATTAGGACCTTATTGCGTAATCGCACCCGGAATTGCACTTCTACATGCACGTCCCGAAGATGGAGTGAAAAGAGCCTGCCTTTCCCTGCTAACCCTCAAAAGCGCGGTTCCTTTTGGTCATTCGGCTAACGATCCGGTGGACCTGGTCTTCACCCTTGGGGCGCAGGATAAAAAAGGGCATATTGAAGCCCTGGCAGAATTGGCTCAATTTTTATCGAAAGAAGATTTCCTCCAGCGTTTGCGAACTTGCGAAACCTCTCAAAACCTTCAAGAAGAGATCTTTCAATATATTTCAAAAAGAAAGTAGAGAAGAAATGGTCATTGCAACGTTATGTGGAATGGGTTTTGGAACAAGCATGATGCTCAAATTATTTATTGATGACATCCTGAAAGTGGAAGGAATTAAGGCAGAAATAAATCCGTGGGATTTAGGATCATTCAAGGGAAACAAAGTGGATATTGTTGTCGCTCCGATAGATATGGAATCCCACCTGCGTGATTATACGGCGAAGGTTGTCTATATTAACAATCTTGTAGATAAGGCAGAAATAAAAGAAAAAGTACTCGCGGCAATTCGAGAGCTCTCATAATTTTTAGTTAGAGAAAGGAGGATTCAAGATCAATTATTTTTCAGGTCAATCTCGAAAACAAATTTAGGAGGATAAAATGGCAGTATTTGATACTATACTCTCTTTGATCACATTACCGGCAATCGTTCTGGGATTCATTGCACTAATCGGTCTCCTTCTCCAGAAGAAATCAGCAGGGGATGTGTTTAAAGGAACACTAAAAACAACCCTCGGGCAATTGATCATTGGTATCGCAACCAGCGCTTTGATAGCCGCTCTTTCACCCATCCAGCTCTTCTTTGAAACAGGCATTCCTTCAGGTGGATTTGAAGTTTTCACCACCTATGATGAGGGTGTGGTTGGAGCGGTTCAAAGCGCGAACCTGGCAAATATCGGTGCTGAAATCGCTTGGACGATGCTCTTCGGTTATGTCGTCCATATTCTTGTATCCCGTTTTTCAAAACACCACTATATCTATCTGACCGGTCATATGTTCTGGGCCTGTGCCGGCGCATTCGCGATCTTATTCCATTCTTTTGGTCTTCCTACGTGGGGAGTCGTTTTATGTGCCTCGATCGTTGATGGTCTTTATATGACCCTTGCTCCTGCGCTGGCTCAACCTGTTATGCGGAAAATCACCGGAAGCGACGAGATTGCCTTCGGTCATGGGCAAACGCTGTTGAACATGCTGGGTGCCTGGGTTGGTAAATTGGTCGGAAAACCGGAAGACTCAACGGAAAATGTCAAAATCAAAGAATCATTCAATTTCTTACGCGACATGGCAGTATCGATCTCACTCGTGATGCTGGCAGTTTCCTTCATCGGCGCATTTCTGGCTGTTGGGCAGATCGGTGTCGCCGGCTTTGAAGAACAAATCAGCGGCGGGCAGAATTGGATCGTATACACCCTGTTGACCGCCCTTAATTTCACCGCCAGTGTCCTGGTGCTGCTGCAAGGAGTTCGCATGTTGATCGCAGAGATCACACCTGCTTTCAAGGGTATTGCGGAAAAACTCATACCGGGTGCAAAACCTGCCCTGGATTGCCCCGTGATCTATCCATACGCTCCCAATGCGCTTATCTTTGGTTTGATCTCCGGCACCGTTGGGCAGGTGGTAGGCATGATCGTACTTGCTCTGATCGGCTGGCCTGTGCCACTGCCCAGTATGATTGCAGCCTTCTTCGCCAGTGGATCCGGAGCCATTTTTGGTAATGCTACCGGAGGGCGTAAAGGGGCCTGGTTGGGCGGTTTCTTGTGGGGATTCGTCGGCTGGTTATTGATCAGCTTCGCATATAAATTCCAGGTATTCGGCGACCTGTCTGCATTGGGCGCCGCGGGCTTAGGATTTACCGTTCCCGATGTGATTGTCCCTGGAATTTTCCTCTGGGGAATCGCCAAGTTATTCGGTATCTAAAACTCTCACAAAAAGAGAGGAGGGAGTATTTCTCCTCTCTTTTCATTTATATAATTTTGATGATGAACAATGAAATCATTCATATAAATAGACGTACATCTGTTGAATTATTTCGGATCATTCTGTACAAAAGCAGGTGAAAAATTAGTTTTCCAAAAGAGAAATGATGGAGTAAAAAATGTCTGCGTTAACAAAAAAATATGTTGATTTGGTAATGTCTCTCCTCCAGAAGATCAATGATGAAGAAGATGCTGCCATCGATCAGGCGGCTCAATTAATGGCAGATGCCATTCAAAACGGCAATCGTATTTTTGGCTTCGGCTGCACCCATTCCTGCTTACCGATTCAGGAGGTTGTATATCGTGCTGGAAGTCTCATGCTGATCAACCCTATTTTCGCCCCGGGTATTGCCCACCTTGATGTTCATCCGACCACCATGACGACAGGTCTCGAACAATTGACCGGCTATGCAAAAGTACTTTTTGATAACCAACCCATCCAAAAAGGAGATATCCTCATCATCATCTCGGTTTCCGGGCGCAATGCAGTTCCTATCGAAATGGCAAAACTCGCCCGAGAACGCGGCATTGTGGTTATCGGGATCACATCCAGAAAATACACCGCAGGAGTTACGTCCAGACACCCCTCCGGAAAGAAAATGTATCAATTTGCCGATGTTGTCATTGACAATAAAGTTGAAAAAGGAGATGCCATGCTCTCGCTGGATGGTCTCAGCACCAAATTTGCATCCGCTTCCGGTATCACCAGCAGCGCCATCATGCACTGCCTTTCAGCCGCCACCATTGAAGAACTGCTTTCAAGAGGAATTACACCACCGGTCTTCATCGCTGCCAATGTGGACGGAGGAACCGAGCACAATGCAAAACTGCTCAAGGAATATCGCGACCGAATATTTTATGTATAGGTACATTTTTGAATGGAAAAGCAGTGTATTAAACCTATGCACTGCTTTTCTTTTTTAATTATTTTCCGCTACAATAGGAAAATGAGTGCTTCTCAATCTAATCCTTTCATTTTAGGTTTTTATGGGCATTCCGGCGTTGGCAAGACTTATTTGATCCGCCACATCGTCAGCCGTTTAACCGCAGAGAAGCAGCATGTTGCTGTTGTAAAAATATCCAATCAGTCGATCAACCTGGATACCGAAGGAAAAGATACCTACCTTTACGGTCAGGCGGGAGCAGAAACGGTAGTTTTCTCATCCACCAATGAGACGACCTTCCTGCTTAAAAAAGCCCTTTCCACCCGCCAGATCGTCGACCGCCTGCTGCAGCAAAGCAGCTATGATTTCATCTTCGTGGAAGGTGCGCTGGAGGAGTGGATTCCCAAGATCCGGCTGGGCGATATCGATCTGCGTCCCAATACCCTTTCTACTTACGATGGCAATTTTGAAGACCTCTATCAAAAAATAAGACAAAACAAGCTCGAATGAAAAGGAGATCAAAATGAGCGAGATCCAGATCAAAGTAAATGATGAAGAAATCCCCCTGACCCAATTCCCGGCAGAGATCATCACCCAGACCATTCTGGGCATGTTGAAAGCCCTGCGCGGTGTAGAGGATATCAAGGAGGTAGAGATCACCATCAAAAGCACCAAATAAAGGGTTTGTTTTTATTATATTAACAATTCGTCAATGTCTAAATTGATGCAACTTTTTCTTGATTTTCTCGTTATATTTAATACAAGAATCTAAAGAAAGGAGAAAATCATGAAACTCAGTCCTCCCACCAAAATCGTTTTTTGGCTCTCAACCATCCTGGGCGTCCTTGGGATCATCGGCAATTTCGTTGCCCTCCCTCTCATCGGCGGTTATGAATTCTGGTTGGTAGCCGCAGGGTTTGTCCTGCTATGGCTTGGAAACGCTCTTAAAGGTTTCTAAAACAATTCATTCTAAGCAATATTAGTGTTATAAAGAAAAGGCCGTCACATTATTGTGGCGGCTTTCTTGTTAATCAAGTACGGGTATGGTAATTTCCTTTTACCACCCATTTATAAGTGGTCAATTCTGGCAGTGCCATAGGACCGCGCGCATGCAAGCGCTGGGTTGAAATTGCCACCTCCGCTCCCAACCCCAACTCCGCACCATCCGTAAAGCGGGTGCTGGCATTCACATATACCACCGCTGAATCGACCACCCGCAAGAAATGAGCAGCATTGGTATCCTTTTCTGTCATGATACCGTCAGAATGACCGGTGCTGTGTTCTCCGATAAATGCAATTGCTTCGTCCACATCCCGCACCACTTTCACACCCAAATCCAGTGAAAGCCATTCACGATCATAATCACCTTCAGATATTGGTCGTATATACTCCGATGGATCAATCACCCATTGCTGTAGCACGTCAGAGGGAATGTGCAGGGTTACTTTTTCTTGTGCCATTCGTTCGATCAGGCTTTGTAAAAAGGTGTGCGTGATCTTCTCATGCAGCAACACGGTGTCCAGTGCATTACAAACAGTGGGACGCTGTATTTTGGCGTTGGTGATCACTTCCAACGCGCGGGGCAGATCGGCACTTGCATCGATAAATAAATGACAAATTCCGATGCCGCCTGTGATGACCGGGATGAGGCTGTGCTCACGGCAGTAAGTATGCAGGGCTGCCCCTCCACGGGGGATGAGCATATCAACATAGAGATACATTTTTAATAATTCATCGACCAGCCCTCTATCCGGATTATCAATGAATTGCACCACTCCTTCCGGCATGCCATGGTGTTTCAAAGCTGCACGAATACAGCCGACCAGGACTGCATTGGTGCGCAATGTTTCTTTTCCTCCCCGCAGGATGACCGCGTTGCCCGATTTGATCGCCAGGGCAGCTACATCAATGGTCACATTGGGGCGCGATTCATAGATCACCGCCAGTACTCCCAGCGGGACGCGTTGTTTATAGATCTGCAATCCATTAGGCAACTCTTTTTGATCGAATTGTTGATCGAGCGGGTCCGGCAAGGTAGTAATCGCCCGTACACCGTCTGCCATGGCAGCAATGCGTTTCTCATCAAGTTTGAGTCGTTCCAACATAGCAGGGTTCAGTCCATTGGATTCCGATTCTGCATAATCTACCAGATTTTGTTCCAGGATAGCAGTTTGTTTATTTTTTAAAACATCAGCTAAAGTGAGCAAGATCTGATTGCGCTGATGAGAAGTGGTTTGGGACAGATCGCGTGACGCTGTTTTTGCTTGCCGGCATATTTCAAGGATCGGCATCATGCTTAACCTCCTTTGCCCTTCAAGAACACCAGATCATCGCGATGGATCAACTCTTCGGCGTATAAGTACCCCAACGCTGATTCGATCTGGTTGGTGTGCATCCCCTTGACACGCGCGATCTCATCTGCCGCATAGGCACAACGCCCCAGCGCGCAGGGTTTACCGCCCTGATCGAACACATAGATCACATCACCACGTTGGAATTCCCCGCGCACAGCCCGCACCCCCACCGGTAGCAAACTACCGCCTTTTTGCAATGCCTTCAACGCCCCCTCGTCGATCTCCACGCCTACCCCCGTTTGTGCGCTCGCCAGCAAATAGCGCTTGCGGTTTTCCATTTTATCTTCCAGGGGATAGATCCAGGTACCAGGTGTATCCCCATCCATGATCTGTTGCAAGATATTTTCATTCCCGCCATACGCGATAACCACGGTGGTGCCGCTGCGACGCGCTACTTCAGCCGCCTGCAGTTTGGTCAGCATACCCCCTGTACCCAATCCGGAATTGGAACCGCTAACCGCATTCCAAATAGAGGGGGAAATCTCCGCTTCTCTGATCTCTTTGATGAGCCCGGACCGTTTATCCGCCGGATTGCCGTCATATAATCCATCAATGTCGGTCAATAAAAGCAGCAGGTCCGCTTCCAGCATGGTCGCCACCAGGGCTGACAGATTGTCATTATCCCCAATCCCGATCTCGTCGGTGGCAGTGGTGTCATTCTCATTGACGATCGGCAGCACCTTATTTTCAAGCAGCGTCTCCAGCGTACCACGCGCATTGATATAGCTCTTGCGGTTGGTGATATCCGTACGTGTGAGCAATACCTGTCCCACATGAATGCCATACATAGAAAAGATCTGTTCATAGATCGCCATCAGGCGCGGCTGCCCTACGGCTGCCAACATCTGTTTGGCGGGAATATGTTTGCCCAGGTTGGGGAAATTGAGCGCCTCTTTACCGGCAGCAATGGCTCCTGAAGAAACCAGCACCGTTTGACAGTGTCGCTCCTGCAATACTTTAATCTGTCTGGCAAATTCCACGATACGTGGATAATGCAATGCACGCGAACCACCGGTAAGCGTAGACGTGCCAACCTTGATAATTATCCGCTGATAATGCATAGCGTCCTCCCGATAATTCCCTCTAGTATATCAAAAGCGCCATGTTAATAGGATTGTTTTGAACAACAAAAAAGGGTCAGGGAAAACCCTGACCCCGCCCTCCTTGGCGATGATCTCAATTTTGTATATCAGGGAAGACCTTTTCAGGCGGCACCCGGTTTTGGGGACGTTCAATGAATTCGATGCTCACTCCCAGATCCCTCTCGGTATCCAGATATGCAAAATGTCCATCCCCATCCAATCCAAAACCAGCTCCATCCATGGTCATGGTCAATCCGGCAACAGTCGCATCTTGCAGAGCCCTATCCATATTCGCCACTACCAACCCGATATGGTGCACTCCATAACCATGCTCGTGCACAAAATCAGCATATACAGATTTCCCCTCCACGGGTTGGATCAATTCAATACGGGTAGATCCAAAATACGACAGCGCAATACGCATGGCATAATCAGCTGGCTTCCCGTGGTAGGTCATGTGCTTCAATAAAGGTTTTTTATAGGTATAGAAATGCCAGGGACCTACTCCAAAGAGCTGCGTATAACGATGGGCGGTCTTTTCCACATCTGGTACGATGATGGCGATCTGCGTAACGCCCTGGTGGGTATATTCTGCTAATGGTGCGGCGGATTCTTCATGCGAGGCAATTCCATTCATGTATCATTTCCTTCCTTATCTAACCCCACCTGTTCTAATTTTTCCGGTGAAGGATAGCCGTCTTCCCAATTCCACTGGCGATGCCGGTAATACTCTTTCAACATGGGTTCCAGTTCACAAATTTTCCCTTCAGCAGGTCCTTCGGGTACGGCTTCCTTTAAATAGCGCTCCGGTAATGTGTCATCCGCGGGGGTGATGCCACGCTGCAAATTTGCAATTCTCTCGAGATTGGAGATCCTCTCCCCCACATTATACAAAGAATCTGCGCTATAGTTCGCTCCGGTGGCGCTGTTCAAAACACCGATCAGTGCTTCCGGGAAGCCCAGGTCTGCACGCGTCATGAACTTGCAGGTACCCAACGAATCTCCGAAGGCATGCATGTCTTCCAAAAACGCTCCGGCATTTCCTTTACCGGTCGTACCAAAACGCTCTCCAATAGCAGTAGTACCGGAGATACGGATCATGCTGGCATCATCCATGCCACCATATTCAAAATTTCCATAAGCGCGCATGTGGCAGGCTCCACGGCTGGAGGTGGCATACCCCAATCCCCAGGAGGGCTGTCCGCGCGGATCGGTTGCCACTGTCTCCAGCCCTTTGACATGCAGGGCATAGCGGGCAGCATCCGCACCCCATTCCTGTGCACAAGCCCGCACACCTCCGGCAAGTTGCGCACCAAATCCCTGTTTTTTACCGATCCGTTCGATCAACGGGATGATTGCATCTTTATTCCCCCAGGTTAATTCCAATCCATCGCAATCCTGAGAAGTGATTATCCCCCGCTGGTAGCATTCCATGGCAAAAGAAATGACCGCCGGAGTTGAAATGGTATCCAGCCCATAGCGATTGAGATCATCATGGGCGCGTAAAATGGCATCCATCTCGTGCATTCCACAACGTGCGCCTAACTCTTTGAAGGTCGATGCATTCACGCTATCGCTGTACAGGTTCTTGAATTTTCCGGACTGCACAGTGTAGATAGACCAACACGGCATGCAACAGCCAATACAGGCGCGCATACCGATCTTGAATTTCTCGTTGTAGTACTCGGCACTGATCTGGTCAATAAACTCAAAAGCTGTTTTTTGAGCATTATAGGTGGTCAGCGCCCCGGCTTTGTTATAGCGCGTCAGGGCACCATAGGTGCCTGATTTCCAGCGGCTGGCAAAGTATTTCTTTACGGCAGCTTTCTGCAACGTCTGGCATTCCTGCCAAAAAGACTGCGGATCATAGATTGGAACACTACCGGAGCCATAGACCGCCACCGCTTTGAGATTCTTGCTGCCCATCACTGCCCCCAAACCACCCCGTCCGGCGGACCGCACTCGATCGACCATGATAGTCGATATCGCAACTCCCTTCTCTCCGGATGGACCGATAGAAGCGATGGACAGGCGTGATTCGCGATTATCAACTCGTATGGCATGTTCGGTCTCAAAGACATCTTTGCCCCAGTAACAACTGGCATCTTTGAGCTCAATACCCTCATCGCTTATCAAGATATAAATGGGTTTTGCAGATCGACCGGTCACCACCAGCGCATCCAAACCGGCTCTTTTCAACTTCGTCCCAAAACTCCCTCCCACACTGCCGATCGAAAATATGCCCGTTTCGGGTGCCACCGCTCCGATTTCCGTTCGGGAAGAGGTGGGCACAATGGTGCCGGTCAACGGTCCGGTGGCAAAAGCCAGCAATGCTTGTGGGTCCAACGGATGCAGATCGACGGGCATCACATCCACCAACCAGCGGGCTATAAAACCACGCCCCCCGATGTAACGTTCTTTCAATCTCTCATCGAGTAATTCAATGGAAACGGTGTGCTCCGTCAGATCAATCCGGGCAACCTTATCACAATATCCCCCATTCATGGGCGTTTCTCCTTCACCGCAATGGGGACCGGATTCCAGTCCGAGTTCGCCATCAACCTGCCCCAATCCTCTTGAGCAGCCAGATGCAAAACACCCGGTGAGCATACCTGAATGCACCACTCATCACATTCCTCCCACATGCAAGCTTGATCAACCAGCGGTTGAGAGGTTCCAAATTGCGGATGTGTCAGGATCGAGATCAATGATTCTTTTTCTCCACAACCCCCTTCCCGCATCAGGGAACATGCCATCACACATAATTGACAGCCCGTACAGCGGTTCAACTGATAAAACAAATATTTTCCATCCATTCCAATTCCTCTTCTCAATAATAATAAAGTCGTGCTTGAACCACTATTATTATAGTCGTTTCAGTAGATCAAAAAACAGGGATGCTACCAGAATTGGCATCCCTGTTTTCATTTTATTTATGCTCTCTGCTTTTATTCTTCCCGATCTCCTATATTCAGTTGGGCATAAGAAACCTGTTCTTTCTCAGAAGAGAGCGCGAATTCAAGAGCAGCCAATGCGCGCGAGACTATTTTCTCCACGGTTACCGCATCATCAGGAAAGGTAGCAACGCCTACGCATACTGCGGCATTTTCTTGCTGGACAATCCCATTGATCAGACGAGAAGCGGCAATCTTCGCTTCTTCCTGCCCGGTCTCCGGTAAAATGGCACCCAGGGTATCCCTGTCATAGCGGGATACTTTATCAAGGGTGCGCAAAATGCCCATACTGATCTTGGCTGTTTCAGCCATTAACTCCTCAGCCCGCTCATTATCACCCTCAGAAACATAATCTTGGTAGTTCAACAAGCGCACCATCATCACACTGACCGATTTTTTGGTACGCCGGGAACGGATGAATTCTTCATCCAGCGTCTGTCTGAAAACATGCCATTTGATCAACCCCAATGTATCATGCAAAGTAAGTTCCTCGATAAGGACGTTACTGGATGAGTATTGCTGGAGGATATAGTCTATCTCATGATGGATGGCGTGCGAAAACAGCACCGCCAGCAGTGCCACACCTGCGAACACCCCAAACGGAAGCAGGGCGATACGTAAAGTAGCCTGCGCAGAATACTGCATCCAACCATATACCGCCACACTTAACACCAGCATTATCCAATCGAACCATTTATTGAACTGCAGAATGGCAATAACCGTCACAAAACCCAGTAGACATAATCCCAAAACGAGGATCTGTTGGTCGACTATAACCAATCCGCCCGCGCCTGCTACCAAAACTAAGACCAACAGTGCGATCAGGATAGACAACTTATTCTTAGAAACGGACCTATTTTTCATGCTTCCTCGGCTTTCTGTTCTTCAGCAGTTCTTCGACAATTTTTATTACCAGCAAAATCACCGCAAGTGCTCCAAAACCGATACCAACCCAAATGGGCAGAGTATCTGCTTTTTGTTGTTGAACCTCCGGTGATTCTTCTACCTTGGGTACCAGATCGGCGGTATTCTGGATCATGGCAGATGAGATCGAGTTTTCTGCCCGGGTCAATGCCAGGTCCCCATATAGATTTTTAATGTTGGTGGTATCCATCAAAGCATCCACCGCCCAACCGATCCCTTTGTCAGAGGTACCGGTTGCGATCAACATGGGATTACCATCACTATCGAGCAACGCTTCCAAATAACCGATATCTGCAAAATTGGGGTCTACCTGTACCACATCATTCAATGCAGTGGGGTTATTTGTGCCCTCCTCAAATGGTTGAGGAAGTTGTTTGTTCAGTTCAGCGATTTTACTGTTCTTGGTGGGTTGCCCGATTATGAACAAATGAGTGGGTTTTTCGGCTACCTTATCATATTCAGAAGGAGTGTAAACTTGCAGTCCGATCCCTTCCCCATTCAGATAGTGACCCAGGAAACCACTTAATCGAATGACCATTTCATCGACCATTCTGTTGGGATCATCAGGAAGGATGAATCCAAAATCGGACATGTCAGAATTGCCGATGAAGGCGTATGGAAACTCGTTGATAGAAAGCACATCGCTGGATGGACCCAACGGAACATTTAACTCCGTATCCGCGAAGACCACGATCCACGACGAAGTGGGGTCCACATCCAAGCAATCATAACGGGCATCCCGGTAGCCATCCGGGAGATTCATATTACTTACCACCGTCAATACATTGTCACCATAATCAAACAAACGGGCAGGGATGACGACATCTTGCCAGGCATCTTCGGCATTATCGGTGGTCAATTGGATGGTATCGGTAGGGGTGCCGTTCATCAGAACGGTAATATACGATTCTTCCAATTCGCCAAAATCCGAATGAGCGAAATGCAAGCGCATGGTTACATCACTCGTTACTTTCCACGAGGTAGCCAGAGGCAGTGTGTAGGCAATACGTTGTTCCGTGGTGCCCCATGAGGTGGTATCCAGATACTGGTAATCAGCCAGGGTAAACGTTGAAACATAAGTTGCCTGTGAGGATACGGAAGCAGGCACCTGGTTCAAAACAGCCAGGGCATCTGGAAGCTGCGTGATGACTGAATCCATGGTAAGCGCTGTAGCAGCTTTCAATAAGGCAGCATCCGTGTTACCGGTCACCACCAGTACCGATTGATATTGATTATCACGGAACTGTCCGGTCCACAAAATTCCGGCTTCATCGGAATATGGATTGCCGTTCGCGTCCTGCAATATTCCATCCACGATCTTCCATGGTGCAGAAAGTTCGGACAATAAAGCAAGGTGGCTGGCTCGCCCCACCAGAATGACGTTCCCCTTCAAGGCAGCCGGGTTGGACCCGGCATCACTTTGCGAAGCGAAAGCGATGTTCAAGGTACGCCAGCTCGCGGATTGCCCCAATTTGGCACTTACCAGTGCTGCAGCATTGGTTTCAACCGAGGTCGGCGAATCGGGCAGCACAAACGTAACCTCGTTCTCGACAATCCCGGAATCAAGCACAAAGGGGACGGGAAATTCATTTAATACCGGAGCAGCTATTTTATCCTGGTACACCAGATCGAAACTAGAGGTGGTGTGGACGGTGAACCATAGTAAATCGTCATCCAGATTCATGCAGTCAAACCCCTCAAATCCCAGGTAAAAGACCAACTGGATGCGATTGTACCCCTCTACCCATAATTCCCTGGGAATCTGTACGCTCAACTCCCCGTGGTCGCTATTTTCTGCGTTAAGCTCAACACTGGCAATTTGCGAACCATTGAAATTCACCACAAATGAGGATTTATCGCTAAGTGCTTGAGCATGGCTGAATTTTAAATTGAGCATGCTGCCCGCTTGCGGTTCCCAGGTGGAAGGATAGACAAAACCATATTCATGCACTGCATTGATTCCCTTGAACGAATCATCTGAAAGCAGAATGCCCAGATCTTCAAAGGTAAATGTGCTTGATTGCTCCTGCACCTTGGATTGTGGTACTCCGGCAAAGATTATTAAAAATGCGAGAATGATTGATAAGCTATTCCATATTTTTCTTCCAGTTTTCTTTGACATATGCACACTCCTTAATTATTGACCTGGTCGGGTTGGTTAGGATCGGCGATCGTATATAAACGCCAGGGTAATGGTGAGGGAAACTCGGTTTTAAATTTTGTCCAGGTCTCAAAACCCTCATAAATACCCGGATAATACTGCAAAACCTGTGAACGCCCACGGGCATCAAAAGTAGGATAAGGCACCAGAATTTGATCTGCCTTCCCGACCGGATTCCGTAAAATATCAAAGAAATCCATATCGGTCGTCATGACCAGATTCTTGGGATGATCCACCATCAAAGCCAGCGACATCGAGATGGAATGATCCACTATGGTAATTGTATTGGCGGGTTGGGCATTCAGGTAATTGGCAATCATTTGCATTTCAGCCAGGGATGCATTCTCATAAGATACCGATTGCTGTTCACCAGCAATGATCCATGACAACAATAATTTCTGCGGCATAGGCTCCTGGATCAGATCCCATTTCTTGCTAACCTGACTATAGGTTGGAAATGCCAGGCACACCACAAGCAGCAGATTAATAACCATGCGCTGCCATTTTTTCTCCAATGCTAAATGAACCGCCCCCATCACAATAACACCGCCCGGAATGAGCCAGATGAAATAACGGCTGAAAGCAGGCAAGTAACCACGATAGCCAATCAGGAAAGTGAACATAATGATCGACCAACCCAACAAGATGTAATCGAGGTCGATCCAGCGCTTTTTGGCAATCATAATCAATAAGAGCAACAGGCTGGCTACTACCAACAAAGGACCCACAAAAGATATCTCCGTGAATAGCAATCGCAATGAACCACTGATCGAGTTCATGGCGTAATACCAGAGTTGATCCGGACCAAGAGTCTGGGCAGTATCGGGAGTATTCGCGGTAGCCCCCGGACCCACCAGGAAGTAGATGGGATTCCCCATGATCGTCCAGTTCAGAAAGACCCAGAACATAAAACCATAGGCAGGCGGGACCAGGAAAGAAAGCAGATCTGCTTCCAGTTTCTCGGGAGAAGTTTTTCCTCTACTAAAAAGCCAATTCCAAGAAATGCCCACTGCCATGACAGCGGTCCAGGCCAGTGCTTCATAACGGCAATAAATTGCCAACCAGGCACCGATAGCAGCCATCATGATGCCACTATTTCTGCGTTCTTGTCGCCAGATCAGATATCCATTGAAAGAGAATAACAGGAATCCTATAAAAGGCGTCTCGGACATACCCAGAGCTGCATTATGTAATATCAGCGGTTGAACTCCCACCAATATCATCCAGATAATGCGCCAGAGTTTTTCCACCTTGAAGCGTCCCAAAATGCTGTATAGCTGTGTCATCGCAAAAGCAGCATACATGGCGCTCATCAAAGTACCCGAGATCAAATCCAAATCAAATGGGTGTAAGAGGATAACAAAGGGGATATCAGAAACAGCCGGCAACGGAGGCCAGATATAACCGATCGCCGAAAGGTGGGGATCACGTCCAAATATCGCAGCAAATGCCTGCGATATTCTGGATAGCCCTTCATAATCAGAGATAGCATAAGAAAGCGTGCCATAAATGCCGATCAGCGCATAAACCAAAAAAGTAACAATAAAGATATATGTGGAGGGATACGAAAACAACTTTCGAATACCCTCCTTTATGTACAGACGGTTCTTCTCACGTGGAGCATAAACCGGAGAAACAGCGGGAGCAGGATCGATAACGTTATTTTCAGGAAGCACTATTCTCCTCCTCTCCTGATCCCTCATCCTCATCCAACCCCTTTTCCTGGCTGAATCCATGAATGGTCTTCTCCCAATAATGCGGTTTGCTGATCAACTGCAGAAAACCTTTCCACGCACCAATGCTCATCAGCCCCCAATAGATAGGACTTAACAGGGCGAAACGCACATTATCGTAGTGCTTGCGCCGCATGGCACCTGCCACATTCATGTAGGTAAAGACAAAATTTCCCAGATACAGGCTTATTGAACTCAGATAAAAAATGACGCCAGGGAAAGTTTCTTGAATAAATGCCCATTTGGTCAGGAACCACACCGTGGTTATCGTCCATAGCACCGGGTTGACCAATGCTGCAAAAAAGGTACCTCCAGTGACGAATTGAAAACTGATGAAGCCTTTAAGTCCTACTTCGCGCAGCAACTTGAAGGGATCGCGCATATGTACCAACCAGGTTTGGATATAACCCTTGATCCAGCGCGAACGTTGGCGCAACCAGTTGTTCAAACGACTATTGGCTTCTTCATAGGTAGTGGAATCGATAGTGCGGGTATGAAATCCACGTTTATAAAGACGCATTCCCAGGTCAGCATCCTCGGTCACATTATGAGGATCCCAGGCACCCACTTCAGCCAGGGCACGACGTTTGAAATGGTTTGACGTTCCGCCCAGGGGAATAGGTGCCTCCGATGCATCCAGCCCGGGCAAAAAAAGATCAAACCACATCGAATATTCCGATGTGAACCACTGCGTGAGCAGATTTTGTGTGCGATTGTAGTAGTTCAATTTTGCCTGTATGCATACCACCTGTGGATCAGATTTTTCAAATGCAACAACCGCTTTCTTGAGTTGATCGCGGTCCGGGCGGTCTTCTGCGTCGAAGATCACAATATATTCGCCCTTGGCATGGATCAGTCCGTAGTTGCAAGCTTTCGGTTTGGTTCTCGGTTGTGAACCGGGCACAATGGTCGCTTTGAAATGCGGAGGAAGGTTGAGTTCATAGAAACGTTGAATGGTCTCGGTATCATCTTCTTCCATCAGGATCTTGATATCTAATTTAGTGCTGGGGTAATCCAGGCGGGTAAGTGATTTCATCAGATTCGGCAACACATCCGCTTCTTTATATACCGGCACCAGCAAAGTATATACAGGCAGTTGTTTCGGATCAAGCGCCGCCAGTTCTTCATCTGAAACCGGCACTTCACAATCATGGTTCATGGCGCTGTAGACCAGATAGAATTTATACGCTGAAAACCCAATATAGAAGACGGTCACCAGTTCGTTCACGGTAATCGTAAAGGAAGTAAAATCAAGGATCGCCCATATTAATGAAAGAAAAAATAGAACAGAGAAAAATATGGACTGTCCCCTGCTGAGTACTTTAAAAGCCGATTCCCGTGGGGACCGCGTCAATAAATTTGAAGTACTGGTTATGGTGTAATCAGTAGAGTAGATACTCTCCAATGCATGTTCCAGACCTTCTTCTGAGGTTACAACCAGACGTACTTTCTTCCCGGTTATTTCCTTCACCTTTTCAATACCGGTCTTATCGATCGGGTCAACGATCGCCAGTGTGAGCTCAGTTTTAGTAGCTTTTATTGGCAGCACACCATATTCACGCTCTATCTCCGCATCCACCAAGCGGACAACATCTTCCTGGATGCGCACACCTTTTAGATCGACGAACTTAAGACCCGCCTGCTGCGCCAGGATTTCGTATATCTGTTTTTCATGAATGAATTGCTTGATTAAAAGAGCCTGTCCCAGGCGCACTCCCGTCTGCTGTGAAAGTTCTAATGCCTCGTTCAACTGGCGGCGGGTGATATAACTATTCTCCAGCAGGTAGGTGCCGATATTCTTACGCCCCAATGTCCTGGTAATAGCTTCCTGCAACTCAGCGCGAGCTACCAAACTCGGATGAATAGAAGCACCCAGACGCTCCTCAAAGAATGGAAGGTTCTGGGCTGTCATGGGGTCGGCAAAAGCCACCATGACATGCTGGCCTTCTTTTCGGATAGGGAGCATCATATATTGATTAGCAAAAGCCGCGTCAACCAACCCGGCTGTCTTCCGCTCAACCGGATCACGATAGAAGGTGCGAGTGATGCGATTCCCCATGCCATCGAATTCTTCACGCTGCTCTTCTATCAATTTTGTATCAAATGTAGGAATGGAAAAAACCCTGCCCAGGATTTGATTTACCTGCGTACCATCATAACGACTGGCTTGTTTAAAAGCTTCATCGAAAGCCAGTTTATTTTCTGCCATCAGCTGGATCATTTGATTTGCCTGCGTTTGGGTAAGAAAATCAGAATTGATCAATTCCTGCACTGAGTGGTAGGATCCTTCATCGATGGTTTGTTTACTGACACCCCAGGTTTTCTCGATGACCGCCTGTAGTACTTTCGCCGGCGCCAGCACGGGAAAGACCTGTTTATTTACATTCCGCTTGAACTGATTGAATCCCTTTCCATTAAAGGGATAGGGAGTGGCAATCCAGATGGCTTCCCCGGTTTCGTAGAACGGAATTAACGAATAGTTACGAACGAGTTCTTGAGAGAACCCCTGCAAGAATTGATGGTCGATAATCGAATGATCAAAGGATACTGCCGGAATGCCAGTTTGAAGACTAAATAGCGTGGGCAGGTCTCCCTCATCGAGGTACCCTCTGGCGATCAATCGTCTTCCCAACAACTCATCCTCGATAGTTGACATCCCATCGACTTCTTGAAGCTGCTTTTGTGTAAGAATTTCCAGCGTCAACAAGATATCTTGAAATGAGAGTTCAAAATATTTGTTGTCATGATTCGATCGATCAGCATAAACCTGGTTGATCCAGGTTTGCAGTTGTTCCGAACTGATCAAATAAGGAGTGACAGTGCGTTGCGTTAGTGTTTGCAGCGCAGCAATCTTCTCTTTTGAAATTTCAACCCCGGCGATTTGAACGGAAGTCTCCGTGCACTTCAATATGATGACTCCCAGTTCTTCAGCCAGGCTTTCTGGAAGCAGCCGCTTACATTCTGGGTCAAGGCTCGTACCGGGCGGCATCACGGGTATACCTGTCAACGCTGATTTCGCATCCTGCAGTTTCTCAATTGAAATGATACCCAGCGTTATGAACGCATCGATAATATTGACACGGTATTGCGTCGCGTAGACGCGAGCGCGTTGTACATCATTCGCATCCAGTGAAAAGTGATCCTGGCAATAATCAACGATCATCTGATCAGAAAGTTCCCGTCTTTTCTGTCCCTCCAAATAAATACGACGAAAAGCATTTTTCCACTGTCTCTCAGAACAGATCACCAGTCGCACATTGAAATTGAACAGGTTGTTAAGTTGCGAGATATTATTTTCCAGGGCGGCGCCATTACATCCCACGAACAAACGACCACCCAGCCACCACAATGGGATTACCTGAAATTTTCTGGCAACATCCATTGGGATAAGCGATGCAAGATCATTCTTGATAGCTGTTTCACCCAGATCGAGATGCGGTAGCTGGTAATAGACACCTTGACACTCCAGATCCGCTTTTTCTAATGGTGTCAGGGAAGGTAGCGGACGATTTCCTTCATTTTCCTTTTGGTCGCTTTTTTCCCGCACTTCCCGTCTCTGTGGTTCCCCGTTCAACCGACGATAGAGTTCTCCATAATCGGCTTGAGGGAAATCGATATTGGGATCATCGTATAAAACATGTTGGAATTTCTGGAGTGAAAGATAAGGAATGCAATAAAGGCTGACGGGGCGTTTTAGCAATCGCTCAAGGTCGGATATATTTTCGAAGGCATGATCTGCCGTACCCAATACATAATGATCTCCATCCGCCCATAATGGCACCACATCATATTTCTTCGAAATAGATTCGGGTATACCAGGATAAATATTCTGCGGCTGGAATTGTGTTGAAAGCTGCAGATAAGGCAATGTCCTATTTTTCATGGTCTCCATCAGTATCTGTATCATCTATGAATTCATAGCCATGCCTGCGTCGTTTCGAATTTTTCGACGTACCGTTGTTCTTTTCGCGCAAGGTAAATAAAATACCAATATCAGAAATTGCCAGGATAATTGAGAAAACGACAATGATGATCAAAGGGATGGTAAAATATCCAACCCACATACCCAAAAATAATGCCATTACAATACCGAGTGTCAGGAATACGCGGATCAAAACAATTACGATCAGTCGAGTACGATTTTTAATTTCCATCTCTTTTTATGCCTGCTCATCACACTGAGGTTCTTCTTATTTTCGTACCAACCGGATAGAACAAGAATAGTTCTCAGTCATTTTAAATACCGTTCGATCTTCTATGCGAACTCTTTTTAGTTATTTATCTTGATGAAGATTACCTGAAATATAATTATAAAGATAATCCTATATATTTGTAATCTAGTATATATGATTTTTATCATAGATGTGAAAAGTATTTAATGGGGTCATTTTATAAAGAAGAATACATCGTTACCTCATCCGATATCCACACCAACAATGCTTGCCAGGATATTCAACTCCATTGCGATCATTGATCTTTTCATACTGCCCTCCGCTCTTCTTTAACACAAAAACCGATCATCATTGATCGGTTTCGCTACTGGCTCCCTAAAATTCAGAGGGGGATTACAATGAAAACAATACAATTCCCTGAAGCGACCATTTTTAAACTTTAGTTCACAGCCTTCAATTCCATCATTTAACAGCAATGCACATAGTATACATATTATTAACAAAATTACAAGATGGTAACTCTCTTTAAAAGGGTAAAATTCAAGGCATGACAACACAAAAAAGGAGGTTATCCATATCATGACTATCACAAGCGAACAAAAAGAACGCATCTTGAAACTGCAAAAAGAAGAACTTGACGGGCATTACACCTACCTCAAATTGGCTAAAGCGATAAAAGACGAGCACAACGCAAACGTGATCAAGAATATCGCCCAGGATGAAATGAAGCACTACCAGATCTGGAAGCGTTATACAGAAAAAGATACAAATCCTAATAGACTGCGGATCAATTTTTATTATTGGTTATCCAAGATCCTGGGATTAACTTTTGGCATTAAATTGATGGAACGCGGGGAAGAGAAAGCACAGGCGAATTACGCAACATTGATCGACTCTATCCCCGAAGCCAAAGAGATCTTGGCTGAAGAAGAAAAACATGAAGATGAGTTGCTGGACATGCTGGATGAAGAAAGCCTTAAATATGCAGGTTCGGTCGTTCTTGGGTTAAACGATGCGCTGGTGGAACTGACCGGCTCTCTGGCAGGCCTGACCTTTGCCTTTCAAAACACCAAAGTCATTGCCCTGGCAGGCTTGATCACCGGTATCGCCGCCTCTTTCTCAATGGCGGCTTCGGAATATTTATCTTCTAAATCAGATGAAGATGGAAAGGTTCCGTTACGTTCAGCCATTTATACGGGCATCGCATACATCCTCACCGTGGCTATCCTGATTTTTCCCTACCTGATCGCCAAAAACTATATCATTGCCCTGTTATGGACAATTACAAATGCCATCCTGGTGATCGCGATCTTTAATTTCTACATTTCCGTTGCCAAAGACCTCGATTTCAAGAAACGTTTCCTGGAAATGTCCGCCATCAGTCTGGGTGTAGCTCTGTTCTCCTTTGTCATTGGGGATGTCATCCGCAGAGTTTTTGGTATTAATGTATGATCATAATTACACAGAAAAGGAATCAATAAATGAATAGCATTACAAAGAAAAGATTAACCCTGTTTTTAGTTTTTGCTTTTGGTATTTCTTGGATCACCGGGCTGGTCATTTACCTGACCGGGGGGTTGACCAACAGCCCTATTGTAATTGAGAGCGGTTCGATCTCACTGGCTTATATATTGCTTGCCAGCGTCTACATGTGGGGTCCTGCTATCGCCAACATCCTCACCCGTTTCATCACCAAGGAAGGAAGAAGCGACCTCTATCTGAAACTAAACTTACGTAAAGATTGGCGTCATGTTCTGGCAGCCTGGGTAGGCACTCCTATCCTGGTACTGCTGGGGACAGCGCTTTTCTTCGCATTATTCCCTGATTATTACGATGCCGATTTCTCCGTATTACGGTCGCAGCTTGCTCTCAGTGGCGGGGATGCCAACACGACTGCCATCAATTCCCTCATTGTCATGCAGATTGGTTATGCGATCTTGATCTCGCCTATCTTGAACTTCATCAGCACCTTTGGGGAAGAATTCGGCTGGCGGGGTTATCTGCTGCCCAAATTGCTACCACTTGGGAAACGAAAAGCTATCATCTTGCAGGGGGTCATTTGGGGTGTATGGCACTGGCCGATCATCTTAATGGGTTATAACTATGGCTTCGATTACCCCGGTAACCCCATTCTTGGACCGATTGCGATGGTCTGGTTCACTATTTTAGTGGGTATTTTCTTCGCATGGCTCTCCCTGAAAACAGAGAGCGTCTGGCCAGCCAATATCGCACATGGTGCTCTCAATGGGATCGCCTCATTGGGCGTGCTGTTCCTGATCCAGAGCCCACCTACTCTTCTCGGTCCTTATCCAACCGGTGTGATCGGTTCGATCCCGTTCTTGATCGTGGGTGTATTGATCATGCTATTTGGCTTTCCCAAAGAAAAGCCGGCGCCCGTGATCAGTGCAAATTGAGATTTTCTATTAGAAAATCTGCCGGTCCCTCCTCATTATTAGAGGAGATCACATAATCTGCAGCAATTTTTAATGTAGGAGCAGCATTGCCAAGTGCTACTCCTACACCCGCGTATTGGATCATTTCAAGATCGTTTTCTCCATCACCAAATGCGATGATCGATTCCATCGGGATGTCTAACATTTCCGCCACCTTCTTGAGAGCGGCTCCCTTACTGACACCTTCCGGATGGATCTCCAGTAGGATTGGCAGTGAAAAGCAAAGATCAATACCTTGCGGGATCTCTTTCTTTAAAATCTCGGCCATTTCTTCCAGACAGCGACGATCATCACTGTGAATAAAGACGATCTTTAAAACATGATCCAGTTCCCCACCCAGATCCTGCCATTCCTCCACTATTCTTGGGGTAGGACCACCGTACCTTTCCAACGCATTATTAAAGATACCGCCGGCTTTGACCACTGTATCATTGACAAAGTACAGCATCATATCCATCTGCTGTCTACTTCCCAATTCAAGCACACGCCTGGTTAGATCAGGGCGCAGTTCCTCATGCAACACTTCCCTGCCGTCGCGGTATTGTACCAAACAACCATTGACAAAGATCAGAGGATCATCCATACCGAGTTCGTCTACAAGGGATTGCACAGCAGCCAGATTTTTTCCGGTTGCGATCATCACTTTGATACCGCGTGCTTGTAAATCAAATATGGTTTGTTTGGTTTTGTACGTCAACTCTTGCTGATCTGTTAGCAGTGTATGGTCAACGTCAAAACAGACCAGACGGATATCGGATTTCAATGGAATGAATTCTCAGCTTTCTGTTGATCTAGTAAGTAGCTTCTGCCAGCACCACACTCGCGCTCATTTTTTGATTGTTTCGATAGAATTCGATCGTCACCTCATCACCTGGTTGGTAAGCAAACAACGCATTCAGGTATGTGGTTTTCTCGGTGATATCGATATCACCGATGCGCGTTATGATATCCTGTACGTGCAAGCCAGCTTGTGCAGCGGGGCTCCCGGTTGTCACTTCCGTAACATAACCACCCCAATCAACCGGTAAATTATACCGCTTTGCAATCGAAGAATTGATATTCTGCACACCCACACCAAAATACGGGCGTGCAAAATAACCCTTATTAATGATCTGATGGCTGATCAATTCCACTGTATCTGATGGAATGGCAAAGCCCAATCCTTCGGTTATCGCATTGCTGTAACTGCTGCTGCCGCGCACCACCAGCGTATTCACACCGATCACCTCTCCTGCCAGATTCACCAACGGTCCGCCGGAATTACCGCTGTTGATCGCCGCATCGGTTTGGATGAGATTTTCCATATTATAGCCATCGCCGGTATCCAATGTACGCCCGGTAGCACTGATAACCCCCACGGTAACGCTGTTACGAAAAGTACCCAGTGGGGAGCCGATGGCGATCACCGTTTCACCCGGTTTTAGATCCTCCGAATTCCCCAGAGAGGCAACTGCAGGCATACTGCCTTCCACCTTCAACACAGCCAGATCGGCATAGACATCCCGGCTTACCAGTTGCGCATCCAATTCAGTGCCGTCGCTCAACACAACATACAGGGAATTTGCATTGGCATCCGTGATGACATGATTATTGGTAATGATATACCCTTCATCGGATACGATAAAACCGCTACCGCTCACCTGTGCGTCAGCAGTTCTGCCGAAAATTGACTGGGTGCCGGGAATGGTACCGACTACCGTCACCACTGCCGGCTCGATCTGTTCCACGACCTGCGTGATAATCGTATCGATCTCGGATGTGGTCACGGTAATGTTCTTGCTGACCACATGTACCTCTTCCGATTGCGGAGTTGCGGTGGCGGTAGCCATTTCGGTTGCACCGGCTTTTAAAGTAGCCGATACCATAGAACCACCGATGTACGCCCCCAGAAAACCGCTCAACCCTGCCACCACGATCAACAGTAGAACTATCCCGATTCGTTGTGAAGTTTTCATTTACTCACCTGCCTCAATCATCTTCTATATAACTGCATGCTCAGTTTTCTATCATAGCCTAACTTATTTTTTAGATTTCTTCATGCGCCTGTGGATTGATTTAAACATACCCGATTTTAAACACAAGCGACCTGTTTTCGTCTTAATACTTTGTCAAAAAACAGGTCGCTCGGATTTGTTGCCAGTTACATATTCAATATTTTTTCCAATTGATCCATCTGCGCCGCATGCACCAGCGCGATCACCTCATCGCTCGCCTGCAAAATCAGAGAGCCATGCGGAATGAGAATGTCATCTTTCCGCAAGACAGCCAGGATCACACTATCTTGCGGTAATTTTGCCTGATCCAGGCGCTTTCCGACCAGACTGCTGGTTGGGGCAAGTTTTTCTTCCACAATGGAAAATTTTCCACGGCGCAATTTCAGAAGTGTCATCATGTCACCCATAGACATCTCCTCCAAGATCAAATGCACCATCAGATCTGCCTGGTTCAATGCTACATCCACCCCCATATCTTCCGTGAACATCCAATCATTCTTGGGGTTGTTCACTCGAGCGATGGTACGCGCCACGTTGAATTCGAAACGGGCAAGATTCGTTACCACCAGATTGGTCTCATCACTTCCCGTTACGGCAGCGACTACCTGCACTTTACGGATGCCCGCCGCTTCAAGCACCACCGGATCCGTACCGCTGCCAAGCAGCACCTGTTCTGCTCCGATCTCACGCTGAAGGCGCTCGATCTCCTCGCGTCGTTGTTCGATCACCTTTACCTCATGGTCTGCCGAAAGCAAATGCGACGCCAGGTATGTTCCAACCTTTCCACCACCAATGATCAATACTTTCATGTGAAACCTCCTGCCCTATTTCAACATTTCTTTTACGCGATCGGTCATTTCGGCTACCACTGCCAGATGCACCACATCGCCCATTTGCAACTGCTGGTTCGGATTGGCAAGCATGGTCTTTCCTTCCCGTGTGAGAGAAATGGGGTGTGCAACGTTGGGGATCTCTAACTGACCCAATTTCTTCCCTTCAAAAGCGGAGGTCATTTCGATTTCCGTGATCATCACATCACCGGAACCGATGCTCATCACCGTCTTTAGATGTGTGAAGGATAAGATCTCGGAAATACGGGCAGCGGCAATGGAGACCGGCGAAATGGTGGGGATGCCCAGGCGCCGGTAGATTTCTGCTTTCCTTGGATCATAAACACGCGCCACCACCTTCGGTATACGGAACACAAATTTCGCCATGCGGGCGGTGACCACATTAGCCTCATCACTGGCAGTAACCGCCACCAGCGCATCGGATATATCGATACCTGCCTGATTCAGCACATCTCTATCAAAACCGATGCCGACAACAGATTTTCCATGAAAGGTTTTGCCCAGATTTTCCAGGGCAACCGCATCCTTATCCACCACGGTTACCTGGTTCCCACGCTGGTCCAGTTCCCGGGCGATATTCGAACCCAGCCGCCCACACCCAATGACAATCACTTTCATCGTTTACCTCCTTGGTCTGCTCTCTTGGGAGCCTTCTTCCATTGGATCATTTTGCGTACCTCGTCCGCGACCATCAACAGGGGCGACCAGGCAAAGAGAAATGGCCAGTAGCCGAGAGAAAAGCTTGCCGTCCCGATAAAACGGTGAAACAGTGGTACATAAACAATGGCTGCGATCACGATCAGTTCGGAAAGAATTCCGATCCAAACCAGTTTGTTGTTGAGCCAGGGCATCCGGGTAATAGGTGTATTTTCTGCCCGTTGCGCAAAAAGATTGCCGATCTGGGTAGTCACTACTGCTGCCAGTGCCATAGCGGTGGCGGAGTGGTAGATTGCACCACTGGCGGGTAGGTTCAGCCATTGTCCGGCATATCCATTGGTCCAATAATAATAATAGAATGCTGCCATCACGGCAAAACTTTGCAGTGGGCCCAACAATAAATAAGCACGTCGCAACAATTTCGGAGTGATAACATGCTCATCTAAATTGCGGGGTGGCTGCTGCATGGTACCCGGTTCGGGTGGCTCTGCCCCCAACGCTAGAGCCGGGACAATGTCTGTGCCAAGATCAACCGCCAGAATGTGCATCACATTCAGTGCCAGTGGGATACGGGCTGCAGAAAAAGCATATAAAATGAAAGGCACTGCTTCGGGAGTGTTACTGGTAAAGATATAGGTGGTGAATTTCTTGATGTTGGCATAAACAGCACGCCCCTCCTCAACCGCATTCACAATGGATGCAAAATTATCATCCATCAAGATCATGTCTGCCGCTTCTTTGGCAACATCACTGCCGGTGATTCCCATGGCAACTCCGATATTGGCACGCTTCAGGGCAGGAGCATCATTCACGCCATCTCCGGTAACCGCCACGATATTTCCCAGCTCCTGCAATGCCATGACCACCCGCAGTTTGTGTTCCGGGGAGACCCTGGCAAAGATCACTTCTTTGGAAAAGGCAGCTTCCAATTCCTGATCGGAGAGCCGGTCCAGGTCAAATCCCGTAATGATGCGTGGATTAGCCGAATGGATAATGCCCACTCTGCGTGCGATGCTCTCGGCAGTCAATCCATAATCCCCGGTGATCATGATGACCCGAATGCCGGCTTGATTACATTTCTGAACCGCCATGCTGATCTCTTCACGCGGTGGATCCATCATGGCCACCAGCCCCAGAAAGATCAGGTCCTGCTCGACTTCATCCGCCAGCTGACCTTCCAATTCTTTCGGCAGATAGCGGATGGCGACAGCCAGCACCCGCAGCCCGTCACGTGCCATGGCATCGTTCTCCTCCATGGCAGCTTTTCTTATCTCAAGTGTCAATGGAATAACCCTGCCCGAATAATCAACCCGGGTGCACAGATCCAACAATTCTTTTGGAGCACCTTTGACAAAAGCCACCCGCGGGCTTTGGGAATACGCGCTGCGCTGATTGCCCGATTTATCTAGATGAATGGTTGACATACGCTTACGTCGTGAATCAAAGGGGTTCTCTAAAATACGGGGGTACTGTATTAATTCATCATCTTCGCTTATGCCTGCCTTAGCTGCCACAACTTTCAAAGCGGCTTCGGTCGGATCACCCAGGATATGCCAGTTCGTTTCATTGGCTTGCGGGGAGATAAGCCTGGCATTGTTGCATAAAAGGATCGCACGCAAAATTCCTCTCAGTGAACTCACTTCAACTGGGGTATCCCGGTGATCGAGACAGTAGAATTCTCCCAGCGGGTTATAGCCGATGCCACTCACCTCCACGGATGTGCCACATTTCCCCTGTGCGCCATGCTCGGATTCCGGCACCCATAGGCGGCGCACCGTCATTTCATTCTGGGTTAAGGTACCCGTTTTATCGGTACAGATCACGGTAGTACAACCCAATGTTTCCACTGCCGATAGTTTCTTTACCAGCGCGTTGCGTTTCGCCATCCGTTGAGTACCCATCGCCAATGCCAGTGTTACCGTGGGCAACAATCCTTCCGGAACAAAAGCGACGATCATTCCCAACCCAAAAATAAAACTTTCCGCCAAATTAATCGGTGCCAGAAAATATGCCAGCACAAAGAAAATGGTGCCAACCAGCACGGCGATGATCGACACGGTTTTGGTGATGGATTGCATTTCGATCTGCAGCGGGCTCAATTCTTCTTTCATGGTCTGGGTGAGATGGGCGATCTTGCCAAATTCGGTTTGCATGGCGATTGCATACACAATACCCTTGGCAGTGCCGGCCGCCACACTCGTCCCGGCAAACACCAGGTTGGGTTGCTCGGTCACCGAAATTTCAGTTAACACCGATGCATCAGCACTTTTGCCAACCGGACGAGATTCACCTGTCAATGTGGATTGGTCGACCCTGAAGGCAGCCTGTTCAACCAGGCGGCAATCTGCTGAAATCTTCTCCCCTTCCGCAAAAAGCACTACATCTCCCGGCACCAGCTCCTCTGCCAAAATCCTGGTTTCCTGCCCGTCCCGCAATACCCTGGTATAGGTTGGAAGCAATTTCCGCAGTTCTTCAGACGCTTTTTCGGCTCTGAATTCCTGCCAAAAACTAAAGGCACCGTTGATAATATTCACCAGCCAAACAGCCACTGCCAACTCGGGCATACGGGCGATGAACGCTACCATACCGCCCACCCATAGGAGGATTGCCATTAAATGGGTGAAATTGGCAACAAACTTTACCAGCAATGGCTTACGTTTTTCGGTTTGCAGCAGATTTTCCCCGTAGTTCTGCTGTCTTTCCAAGATCTCCTGCCGATTCAGTCCGTCAGGAGATGAATCTAAAAATGCAAACACTTCCCCCGTCTGTAGCGAGGCAAGTTTCATTCGATCGATACCCGATTCTTCGTTCACAGCTTCCTTATGGCTATTAATTTATCTTACAGTAAATGGATGATTGTTACAACAGAAGAGGGATAATACTACGATTTCATGAAATGACAAGAGGGATTTAACGATTAACGATGGACTCAACGAATTCGATCAAGCGCCGGTAATGCGATCCCTGCCAATAGATCTTGCCACAGTTCGTACATCGCGCAAAATCATGATAGTGGCTGCGTGTCCCCGGCAACAATTGATCTGCGATCGTTTCTTCGTCAACTGCATACAATAACCCATTGCAATTTACACAGCGGGTAAAAGGGTTCAATTGTTTTTCGAGTTGAAAGCGCCGTATCACTTCCAGGGTCTGTTCACGGGGAGCAAGCGAATAGATCAAACAGCCATGACTGATCTGCTTTCTCTTCAACAATCCACGATCCCGTGTGACACAGATCCTCTTTTCTTTCTCAGAGATCGCTGCCAGTTCGTCATCGGAATAATCATTGCGATACAACACATCCAGACCCAATAACCGTAAATAAGCTGCCAGTCGACCGAGATGGCAATCCAACACGAATGCACACCCCCGCAGTGGGTCAGGACGAAGGTTTCCGATCGAGGTGATATCCAATGTCTCAAAAACGGGATAAATGCTTACCCGGTCACCCTGCTGCAATTGATGAGAAAAATCAACGGAAACCCCGTTAACCAGAATCAGATCTATTTCTGTATGTGGTACACCGCAGGATTCGACCAAATGTTTTACCGTCTGTCCCGGCGGGAATTCCAGGTCAAACGAAACTGCTCTTCTTTCATAGGGGAGCAGATCATTTAATTCTGCATAAAAACGAAAACTTGCCCTGATCATACGCTGTCCACTTTGCATGGATCTATGTTGATTATACGTTTTATCAGGGTAAAAAATGGTCGGCAGTGATAATTTCTATCGTCACAAGCAATAGAGATTAGGAACGGTTGCGGATCAACTCCAGTAATTCAAGAGCGGCTTGTTCGGGCCCACTCTGTTCCTGCCCGTGAATGCCCAACATGGTGCGCAATTGCCCGATGAACAAACCATCCTCAAAGAAAGCATTGAAATATTTTCCGGCGATCTCTTCGTGCAGATCTTGATATTGAACCGGTCCAAAGATATTGGCAAAGTAGTTCTCGACGATACCGGTTGTGGTAGTGGTACCCTTGCTCATCACAGCCCCACGTCGAAACACCTGCAGGGCATCTTGTGGTGCGGCGAATTTCTCAATGGCTTTGTGTTCGTCATCCACAGCCTCATAATTATTGGCATATAGAACGGCATCCACCGGGATACCTTTAATGAGATATTCATACCTGGTGACGGGCAACACCACTCTGGCATTGACCTGGTCAGGGTTCATAATGATGGTGCGGTCCATCTGACCAAAAGCATACCCTGCTTGCAGGTCATCCAGGCGCACAAAAGCACCCATCTCGGTTCCAAAACCGACCACATCGCCGTCCGGCGTGAGCGCGAAGGAGCCCATATCATCCGCCACAATCAAGATCTCTTTGATCTCGGACGAACGGATGCGGCGCAGTGCTTCAATGGTCTCTGACTTACCGGCACCTGAATCTCCCATTACCACCAGGGAAAACGGACGGCAGCCGTGCAGTGTGATGCGCACCATGGCTCCATGGAACGGCAGAAAACCACTGCGCATACGTTTGATATTATGCAAGGTCAGGATCATTTTCTTCAGATAGCCGAAATATCCGAATTCGTCTTTGTAGGGAATGGTTCCGATCAGACAATCATTTTCCCTGTCCTCGTAGAAAACGGTTTCATTTCCACCGACGTGCGGAGCTGCCTCAGGAGGAGCACCATAGATGAAGATCGCATCCGGTTTGCGCTTCAGGTCTTCTTCATCTGCCAGCTCGAACAGATTACATAAGGAAAAGCCCAATTCAAAGAAATCCAGGCAGAAGTAAACCATGATCAGCAGCTCACCCACCTTTGCCGGGTAACATAACCACTCGTTGGGTGGTAAATGCAGGTCAGTCAGAGGATTCTTAGCGATCGGTTCAAATTGCCCGGTGCGTTTATTCATGGGGGTTTTGAAGATCATGGGAGGATAGATCAATGCCTGGCGAATGACGAAGATATCTTGTAGAGAATCGTATAACCCGGCAGGATAATTGATATGGTAAGGCAGGGCAATGGCTCCGATCTCCGCGCCAGCACTGACCTGGCGGTAGATCTTGGGATGGTTGCCGGTGATATTTTCCTGAATGGTGCGATAGGTGGAACGCACGATGTGCATCAAACTCTCCACCAGATCGTTGAAGGTACGGTATGGTTTCTGATCAAAACGGTCAAAAACCGAGTCACAGATGATCAAACGGTGCAGATGGCGCCAGTAATTGTAGAACTGTTCGACCAGTTCATTCAACAGGAATGGATCTTTTAAGAAAGTTCCCGATCCTTCCACCAGTTTCACAACTTTATCGCCCGGCAGGCGTGAGAGATAATAAAGTGTTTCAATGAGGGTTTCCATCGACTCGCGGCTGACCTTAGAATCCGGGAATACCGCCAGCAGCACCGACTCACTTTCTTCCAGCCCTTTCAGAAAACGCCACAGGATCTTTTCGAACAATTCACTCTGAATGAGTTCTTCGGAATTATTGCAGACACGGTTCCTGACCCGCAGAATGATCTTGTCTCTGTAAAAATGAAATGAACCGTTTTGCATGATTAACTCCGATGTCCCATAATATAAGACATTGTCCTATTAATTGATGGCGTATTATAGTAAATATTTCGATTCCAGTCAATAAGGCAGTTTCCCTGTTCTTGTCATCAATGGGTCAAAATCTGTGATAGAAATTGTTTGGTGCGTTCACAAGCTGGATTATTGAAAAAGATATCCGGCGCGGCTCTTTCCACGATCTTCCCCATGTCCATGAAGATCACTTCATCCGCAGCAGCTTTGGCAAAACCCATTTCATGAGTCACGATCACCATGGTCATACCGTCCTTCACCAGGAGCAGCATCACATCCAGAACTTCCTTGATCATCTCGGGGTCCAGGGCGCTGGTGGGTTCGTCAAAAAGCATGACCTTGGGTTCCATAGCCAGGGCACGCGCAATGGCAACACGTTGCTGCTGTCCACCGGATAGCTGGGCAGGATAATAATCTGCTTTATCGGCAATCCCAACCTTGGTCAATTGCTGCCGGGCAATTTTCTGGGCTTCCTCTTTTTTGATTTTCTTCACAATGCGCAATGCCAGCGTGATATTCTCCAATACGGTCAAATGTCCATACAGGTTAAAATTCTGGAATACCATCCCGATATTGGAGCGGATTTTATTCATGTGATGCTGGTTATGAGAAAGAGAAACCCCGTCCACGACCACCTCTCCGCCGGTTGGGCATTCCAGCCAGTTCATGGTACGCAGCAGGGTGGATTTTCCCGAGCCGGAGGGTCCGATGATGACCAATACCTGCTTTGGGAACACTTTCAAGCTTACATCATTAACCGCTTCAACCACACCAAAGTTTTTAGAGAGATTCTTGATCTCGATCATAGGTATATTATTTTCGTTCATTGCGCATCTTTCCTTCGATAAATTTCATAACAAGTGAGAGCACCAGGGTCAGGGTCAGATATAGAATGCAGAGGATCGAATATGCCTGGGCGAATTTAAAAGAATGACCCGCATATAAGCGGGCGATCTGGGTAATATCACGTACTGCCAGAATGGAAACGAGGGAGGAATCTTTCAGCATCGAAATGAGATCGTTTCCCAAGGCGGGTAGCACATTTCGGATCGCCTGAGGCAAGATCACAAACCGCATGGCTTGCCAATGGCTCATCCCCTGTGATCGCGCTGCTTCCATCTGTCCTTTGTTGATGGATTGAATACCGGCACGAAATATTTCCGCCGAAAAGGCACCGTAAGTAATTGCCAGAGAGATGATCGCCCTTGAATTCATGGAAACAGAGCGATTTTCAATGGCAGCCAATGTTTCACCAATACCCTGCCAGCCAATGCTCGTAAGATAAATTCCCAGATTACTGAGAAAGTTCGTGATCGCAGGGATCAGAACCAGAGCAATAAAAAAAATGAGCACCAGTAGAGGTACACCACGGATGATCTCAACATAGATCGTTGAAAGGTTGCGCCAAAAAACACTCTCTGATACGCGCCCCAGCCCCACGATCAACCCTATGAACAAGGCAATACAATACGCAATGAGCGTGGTTGAAATCGTGACACCCAAGCCTGCCCGGATGATATTGAATGCGTCCTTGAAATCGGGATTGATCTGGATCAATATAAACGTGGTCAGGATCAGCAGTCCGATCGCCACCATCCACCAGGGAAAATCCTGTTTCTTCAATTCCATCTCATTGACAGACTGAACCCCATTTTTATTTTTTTGAGTTATTAATCGGTCATTTATAGCCATCTGTTTCTCCGTTTTTGGGGGGTTACCGCCGGGTCTTCATGCAAAGACCCGGCAGTATTATCCTTCACATTTCCTACTGAATATCGTCGTAGGTGATGGTGAAATCAGGACCAAAATACTTCAGGTTGATCTCACTCAAGAAACCATTATCTTTAAGTGCTTGAATGGCTAAATTGACCGGTGCCACCAGGTCGCTGCCCTTTTCGAAGGGGAAACCCAATTCGTCACTGGAGATAGAGGGACCGATTAATTCAAGATCTTCTGCATTGCTGCCCATATAACCCAACCCAGCCGTTTCATCGATCAGAACGGCATCCACGTCACCCGCAATCAAAGCCTGTACGGCAAACGGGAACTGCTCGAAAGCACTGATACGATCTTCGGACAGATAGAGAACAGCCGTTTCATAGTTGGTGGTTTCAGCCTGCGTGCCGAGCATCAGATCAGGATTGGCGACAAATTCATCAATATTGGCGAAACGATCTTCACCTTTTTTCACCAGCAGACGTTGTTCCACATTGACATAACCATCAGAAAAATCGACCTGTTTTAACCGTTCTTCTGAAATGGTTACGCCATCACCGGCGGTGTCAACCAGCCCATCAGCCACTGATTGGATCATACCTTCCCAGGCAGTTTCCACAAATACCGGTTGGCAGTGTAGCAGTTCGCAGATAGCCGGCCATACTTCATAGTCCCAACCGCCGGCTTGACCGGTCTCAGATGAGATATAGTTGAAGGGCAGATAGGCATTTTCAACAGCAATAGTTACTTCCTGGCAATCCAGGTCGACGAGGGCGTCTTCAGCGGTACCCAGACATTCATATGTCTGTCCTTCCATACCGGCTTTAACTTCCTCTTCCTTCGCACATGAGGTCAGCAGCATAGCTGCCACGATCAGGGCGACAAAAATAAAACTGTAATTTTTCTTCATTTCCAAACTCCTTTAGCATCTTTTTTTGTCTTGCAAACGTCCAATGTTCCTTCCTCCGGGACACCTCCTGCATGCTGATAATAAAAAAGGCTTTCCTGCCTGGAAAGCCTCTCTTGTTTCAGCATTTTGTTTCACCGCCATTCAAAAACGAGAACAACTCCTCCAATCAGGATCTTGTTTATTTTGTTCGTTCGTTTAGAATGGTTGTGTTTTTGCATATTGGGCGCAAATATACTAAGAAAATGATAATTTGTCAAGGATGTTATTTTAATCACACGAAATACATTACATTCATTATTGAGAAATTTCGATCATTCGATCAATGAAAAGTTCTACAAAATCCCTGGCTCGTACATCCAGCGCCACATATCCGTTTTCGGTTTTCTGTTCATAATTATAGAAATCAGCAAAAGTCTTGCCCATGCTGACACCCTGGTTGGTATCTACATCCAGCACCAAGTGGCTGATATCCAGTAAATGGGATTGAAAAAGTGCCGCAAGCGCTAGCGGATCGTTGAGCGCGCAGCCTTTTACCGCCTGCGATTCAGACAGGAACTCCATCACGTAACGAGAAGATTTGACAATGAACTCACTGACCGGTGAATGTACCTGATTGATCCGTTCCAGATCTTCTTCGGTCATGAGGGTCTGATAGGTCACATCCAACGGCACCAGTGTAAAAGGGATCCCGGAATGAAATACAATGTGGGTCGCATGTGGATCACAATAGATATTGAATTCCGCCTGGGGTGTCATATTGCCACAGTGATTGATAGCTCCACCCATAATATAAAGATGTTTCACTTTTCCAACGACCTGCGGATATAGCCGGACCAGCATGGCGATGTTGGTTAACGGTCCGATCGCCACAATACTTATCTCTCCCGGATTCTCCAGCACATAATCCTTGATCAATTCCACGGCATGGTTTTGGTGTGGTTTTGTGTGGGGGGTGGGTAATTCGGCATAACCCAACCCGTTCTTACCATGGGTCACTTCAGCATTGACGACGGGTAACACAAGCGGGCGATCCATCCCGGCGGCAACCGGGATAGAGGAGGCATTCAGCAATTCCAACACACTGAGAGCATTGATCACCCCCTGTTTCATAGGACAGTTGCCATTGACCACAGTGATGGCTTCCATTCTAACCTCCGGGGATGCCAGAGCATACAGAATGGTCAAGGCATCGTCAATACCGGGATCCGTATCCAGAATAAAACGTTCTTGTTTCATACTAACTCCATAAAAAAGCCCCACAAGGAGGAGGAGAGCAAGATCTTGTAGGGCTTTTTCCTAAAAGAATATAAATACTGATAT
This sequence comes from Chloroflexota bacterium, assembly GCA_012797815.1. Taxonomy (GTDB): domain Bacteria; phylum Chloroflexota; class Anaerolineae; order Anaerolineales; family Anaerolineaceae; genus UBA4781. The sequence goes on from JAAZOK010000172.1 coordinate 59,722, forward strand.
CTAGCGTGACTCTTTCAAATATGGATTTCCTATATCTGCTGGACCTCCACCCTTCTTGAAGAAACCAGCCAGTACCAGCACTGTTAAAATATAGGGCAGGGACATGAACAATTCACGCGGGATGAAAGTGTCTGGAATGACCGTTTGCAGCACTCTTTGTAATGCATCCATAAAGCCAAAGAACATACAAGCTGCAAACACGCCAAATGGGCGCACATTTCCAAAAATCACCGCGGATAACGCGATAAAACCGCGCCCTGCCACCATGTTTTCCGAAAATAATGAAGTTTGTGAGATCGACAGATATGCTCCACCAATCCCGGCTAAAAATGAACCGCACAAGGTAGCAACATAGCGAATACGTACCGGGTTCTTACCAACCACTGCCAGTGCTTTCGGATTCTCTCCGGTAGCCCTCAACCACGAACCCCAGGGGGTTCGATAAAAAACAATGTAGAGGAAAAACGGCAGTAACAACGCTGGAAACATTAAAATGGTCTGATCATTAAAAATGGGACCCAATACCGGGACATTTTCCAGAAAAGCCATGTGCAAATTCGGCAATGTATTCACCATTGGAGAATTACCGCCATGTTCAAAGATAATTTGCAGCATATATCCAGTAAGACCAACACACAACAAATAGATTGCCAGACCGGTTATGGATTGGTTGCTGCGCAGTGTGATCGCGATAAATGAGAACAACAAACCGACTAACATACCAACCACACCCGCGATCAACAAGCCCAACCAAGGACTGCCGGTAAAATAAGAACCCAATGCTGCCGCCAGAGCACCCATCAGCATTACGCCTTCAACACCAATGTTCAGTACTCCCGAACGCTCTGTGATCATTTCACCCATACCAGCAAGCAGAATAGAAATGCTTACACGTATCGTTGAATAAACCAGAGAAAGTGTAAAAATTGATTTTAATATTTCTCCCCAGTTCATTGTGGTAACTCCTTGTTTACTTTTTTATCGCTCCGTCGGAAAAACAATTTAACGAATCCGGGCTGCATGATATCTTTAGCTGCCACAAATAGAACCACGATACCATTAATCAGAGTCGTCAACTGGCGTGGAATGCCCGAGTATACCGACATCTCAAGAATGCCGGTTTTCAGGGCACCGAACAAGGTTGCTGCGATCACCACACCAAAGGGGTTCAGTAAACCAACCAGTGCCACCGTGATCGAGTCATAACCATAGCCCGGAGAGAATTGGTCGAGGAAACGATAGTGCACGCCGGCTACTTCAACTGCGCCTGCCAAACCAGCCAGAGCACCACTCAGGAAGAATGCAAAATTCATTCTTTTTTCCACCGGAATACCATGATAGCGCGCTGCTGTTTGATTAAAGCCAACCGCACGCATTTCATATCCCAGGGAAGTTTTATACAACAAAACATATGCGAATATCACTACCAGGATCATGACAAACACACCCGCATGTAATCGTGTGCCAGCCAATAGAGTAGGTAATTTGGCGGTATCTGCAATGAACGGAGTAGCCGGTACAACACCTTCCATAGGAAGAACTTTCAAAACCATGAAATGCGTAAAATATGTCGCCGGGTAGTTGAGCATAATGGTACTGAGGATTTCGTTCACTTTTCGTTTAGTTTTTAACCAGGCAGGGATCAGGCCATAAAGCCCCCCTACCAGAGCACCCGATAATAACATCAGGGGGAGATGGAGATATGCAGGGAGATTAATGGCATACCCCACCATCGCAGAAGCCAAAGCTCCAAGTAACAGTTGCCCTTCAACACCTACGTTAAAAACTGCGCACTGCGCCCCAACCAAGAACGCAATACCCGCAATCGATAGCGGTACAACTCGCGAAATGGTGTCAGCGATATTAAAGAAATTACCAAAGGAACCTTTTACAAAATAATAAACTGCATTGAATGGATTCCGACCGGTTGCAGCGAGCAGCAATCCAACCACTACAAATGCAAGGGCTACTGCAATAATCGTAGTGAAGACTGCTTGTCTTTTTAGAAAAAACCTGCGAATACTTTGCATGGTATTACCCTTTCTTTATGCAGGAATATGTTCGTACGAACCGCCTAACATCATCAAGCCCAGATCTTCAGCGGTGACTTCGTCTTTATTTACAATAGCAACGATCGCACCTTTGTAAATAACAGCGATTCGTGTCGAAAGTAGCATCACTTCGTCTAATGAGAGGGAGAACAGCAGCACCGCTTTACCGGCATCCCGCTGTAAGATCAATTGTTCATGCACGAAGTCCGTTGCCGCTATATCCAACCCACGGGTCGGTTGGGCAGCGATGATGGTATCCGGTGCATGGAAGATTTCCCGTGCAACAATCACCTTCTGTTGATTGCCACCCGAGAGCAAGCGGGCTTTCAGATCCAAACTGGGAGTGCGGATATCAAATTTCTCAACCAGGTTCTCTGCGTTTTCATGCACGGAATTCCAGTTGATCATAGTCCCATCAGAAAACGGTTTATTACGCTGTAACCCCAGGAACAGATTTTCTTGGATATCGAAATCTTCCACCAGACCTTCCCGTAAGCGATCTTCCGGAATCACTCCAATCCCGGAATCACGCATTTGTTTCACTGAAAGATGTGTGATTTCTTTATCATGCAAGAAGATTTTTCCCCCTGTTAATGGTTGCAGCCCAATTAAAGCGCGCACCAGTTCCGACTGTCCATTGCCGTCCACTCCTGCAATTCCAAGCACTTCTCCGGATTTCACTTCAAAAGATATATCCTTAAGCACAGGATGATGGAAATCATTGACTGCAGATAAGTTTTGAGCTTTAAGAATTGGTTCGCCAATCTTTTTTGATTTTGGAGCTGGCTTCAGGAAAACATCCCGCCCAACCATCAATCGCGCCAATTTAACTTCGTCGGTATCAACTTTCTGGACGGTATCGATCACTTTTCCATCCCGCAACACAGTAATACTATCCGAGATCTGCATAATCTCTTTTAATTTATGAGAGATGAATAGGATGGTTTTGCCATCTTTCCTCAACCGTTCAATAATGCGGAAAAGATCATCGGATTCCTGAGGAGTCAGGAGTGCGGTAGGTTCATCAAGAATTAGAAGATTAGCATTACGGTAAAGTGCTTTTAAAATTTCTACTCTTTGTCGAATACCAACAGAGATATCCTCGACTAAAGATTTAGGATTGACCGCCAAACCATATCGATCTGATAATTCCTGGGTTTGTTCATTAATCCTATTGAGGTCCAGAAACAGCTTCCCTTTGATCGGTTCTTCACCCAGCATGACATTCTCTGCAACGGTCATAGCGGATATCAATTTAAAATGTTGATGGATCATCCCAATCCCTAAATTGATCGCATCAGAAGGGCTGTTGATATTTACTTTTTGACCATCGATAAAAATATCCCCCGAAGATTGTATATACAACCCATAAAGAATATTCATCAGGGTTGTTTTCCCTGCTCCATTTTCGCCAACGATACTGTGTACTGTCCCTTTTTCGACTTTTAAATTCACATGGTCATTTGCGAGCACGTTACCGAAATGCTTACAGATATCACGCAATTCAAGTATATAAGCCATCGTTCCTCCAACAGCTGGTTATATAAACAAAGTGGGAGGAATAACCTCCCACCTTGTTTTTTACATCTATTTATTGAGGAAGCACAAAAGCATTCGCTTCATCAACAGTCGTTGGGACAACGATGGTTCCGTCGATGATTTCCTGCTTGAGTTCTTCAACACGGGTTAACAGGTCAGCAGGTACGGCATCCTTGGTATATTCCATAGGACTGTAGCCAACACCACCAACACTCAGATCATAGGTGGTTACGCCGGCTTTGAAGTTGCCATCGTAAGCTGATTTGATCGCATCATAAACTGCGATTTCCACATGTTTGAGCATAGAAGTCAGCACTGAACCAGGAGCTACACCGTCTTGGTTGGTGTCAACACCGATGGCATAGAAACCATTTTCTTTGGCTGCTTCAATAGTGCCCAAGCCGCAAGAACCGGCTGCAGCATAGATGATATCGGCGCCCTGATCGTGCTGGGTCAAAGAAAGGTCTTTTCCAGCCGCTACATCGGTGAAGTTGCCGGTGTAACCGGAGAGAACCGTTATATCAGGGTTGATGGCACGTGCGCCTGCAATGTAACCAGCTTCGAATTTCTCGATCAGAGGTGATTCCATACCACCGATGAAACCAACGGTACCGGTTTGGGTCATACCACCAGCGATGGCGCCAACCAGGAAGGAGCCCTGTTCTTCAGCGAACACCAAAGAAGCCACATTGGGGGAATCTACAACGCTATCCACGATCACAAATTTGGTGTCGGGGAATTGAGGAGCTACGGCAGCCATGGCATCGGTGAATAAATAACCAACACCAACCACTACATCGTAACCTTCGCTAGCCATTTTGATCAGGTTCGGTTCCAAGTCAGCCAGTTCTTTTGCTTCGAGAAGGGTAACCTGTGCACCAAGGTCAGTTTCAGCCTGCTTTACAGCATCCCAACCGAGATCCGAAAAACCTTTTACCTCATCGCTACCAGCCAAACCACCCAGATCGGTCAGCATAGCAACCTTGAAGGATGTACCATCATCCATGGCTGCAGCTTCAGCGGGTGCAGCTTCTTCTTTTGGCGCGCAAGCGGCTAAAACCATCGTTGCGGTTAAAAGAAGTGAAAGTGCCAAAAACAGTTTTTTATTCATTAAATTCTTCTCCTTAAAATTTTTTACTACTATATTGGTACTTCTAATTACCTTTATTTCTTAACCTACCACCTCCTTCTGCGTAATTATATTCGTGCTTTTCATTTAACAGTTGAATCTACTTTGTTAATAAATGATCGGCTTTCCGCATTGTTTGCAAAATATCAGCCATAGTTTTTTCTTCGTCCATATGCAGTAGCTCGCGTTGCCACATCAATGGTTTCCCATCCACGAACACCGAAAGCACGTCGGTTCCGGTAGCAGAAAAAATTAAATTGGATAACAAGCGTCGCTCATCGATGAGATGGGGAAGGGGGTATTGAATGACGGTGAGATCAGCCTTGAATCCTGGTTTGATCTCTCCAACTTTTGTGGTAAATCCGATTGATTTTCGACCATTGACGGTCATCATTTTAAAAACGGTTTCGGCGGGGAACATATCCGCTTCCATCGTACTAACTTTCCCAAGCAGGGAAACCAGGCGGGCTTCTTGTAGCATATCATAGATACCACTGCTGGCTTCCCCATCACAGCCGATGGCAATATTCACACCCAGTTTATAGAGGTCAGGCATGGGTGGCATACCATCTGTGATTTTGGTATTGGTCGACGGGCAGGTCACAACACTACAATCATATTCAGCAATCAATTGTTTATCGTGTTCCGTCAACCAGATATCATGCACTAACTGACAATCCGGTCCGAGCAGTCCAAAGCGCTCCAGCGCTTCTACTTCACTACATCCAAAACGTTCATAGGCATTCTGGGTTTCGGTCTCACCTTCACTGCAGTGAGTATGAATACCAATCCCCAGCTCATTTGCCAGATCGCGCGAGCCCCGGATCAATCCTTCGGAGCAGGCAGGCAGCCCCACCGGGCTGACACGCACGGTCAATCGTCCGCCATAGGTACCATGCCATTTCTTATACATGTTGCGCATTACATCCAAAACCTGATCGGTGCTCATATCAGGTGGCGGATTTTCACCTTCCTGAAAATCGCCGATTGCAGTACAGACATCGGCGCGCATCCCGCTATCTGCAATGGCTTGAATTGCCGCATCCAGGTGAGGTCCTGAAGATGCCATTTCTGCCACAGTGGTGGTCCCTGATTTCAAGGCTTCGATGCAACCCAGCATGGTCGCTTTATAAGTCTCTTCTTCGGTGAGATCGAACTGGGTGCTCATGGTAACCAGCCATTGAGTTAGATGCAAATTATCGTAAATTCCTCTTCCGAATGATTGAGATAGGTGAGTGTGGCAGTCCAGAAATCCGGGAACGACCAGATTCCCTTTGAGATCATAAACTGTCTCATCCGGAAGCAATTCTTCCATTATTTCTTCGCTGACATTGATGATCTCATCATCCTCGATCAAGATATTGATCGGTTTTACTTCATACGTCGTTGGGTCAAAGCTG
>JAAZOK010000131.1 GCA_012797815.1 Chloroflexota bacterium
CATTCCAATAAAAAGATCTCTCTCATAGGATGCCTGGTTCTCGGAACTGCCATCTTCCCACACGACCACCCGCAGGATCATATCATTATCGGTCGCAAATAAGATGTTGTACCACTTGTCCGGTTCGAATTGGAAATCGCTTATCTTCTCTTTCGTCACTTCCTGGACGTATATGCAGTAAACTCCATCTTCTTCAAAGCTGATCACAACCTCACCCATCCCCATAAACGTGAATGAAAGATTGCCGACTGGATCAAGCATAAACCGCATCCAAAAAGCTTGCTGCCGGCGTCCGTCGCCGCCAAAATCTTTGAATCGCGTGTTGAGCGGCATGTATGCGCCTTCTGCACCGGAGGCAAACTGGAAATAACCATCACCTGCTTCTTTGACATCAATAAAGCCAAATTGCCCGCCCATATTCTCCGTCATTTGCTCAACACCTTCATGGAACAACTCCGCCGGGTTTTCAAGCACCCCAGCAATTTCTTCCTGTATTGGAAAATTAGCGACTTCCGGCTCATCGGTTGGTTCCTGGGTGGGAACTTCCACCGTTTCCTGCTCCGGGATTTCTGTTGGCATTACTGCGGGTTCAACAGTTTCCGTTGGGGTACATGATGCTAGCAGTACGACGAATGCTATTAGGAAAGTTATAAAACTATTTCTTTTCATCTCCACCTCAATATTGGGCTAATTGGAATTTTTGTGCTTCACAAATTTTATCATACTCATATTTTCATCGGATTGGTGGGTGATTCAAAATAAATACGGAGTTTCGTAGAACACTCTCAAAAAGGTTTTTGAGCTCTTTATGATCTTTCTGCCACTCCTGGTGGTATTATTCAAATGAATGGAACACCATTCATAATAAACAATATAGTCAAGAAGTTCTCCTCTTGAATGAACCTGAAAGGACTATCATGAACACACAACAACTAAAGCGTATGCATGAAGGAAAAGGTTTCATCGCGGCGTTGGACCAGAGCGGCGGGAGTACACCTAAAGCGCTGCTTCATTACGGGATTAAGGAAGATGCCTATTCTACTGATAAAGAGATGTTCGATCTCGTCCACGAGATGCGGACGCGTATTATCACCAGCCCCGCCTTTACCTCGGAACACATTCTCGCCGCCATCTTATTCAAAGACACCATGAACCGCACCATCCAGGGAATGCCCACCGCTGATTATTTGTGGGAGAAAAAAGGCATCGTCCCGATTTTGAAAGTCGATGAAGGGATGGTCGGTCTTGCAAACGGTGTCCAGCTAATGAAACCGTTCTCCGATCTGCCCGGTCTCTTGAAGCAGGCAGCCGAGAAAAACATCTTCGGCACGAAAATGCGCTCCGTGATCAAAGAAGCCAATCCCACCGGGATCAATAAAATCGTTGAGCAGCAGTTCGCTATTGGGAAACAGATCGCAGAAGCGGGATTTGTTCCCATTCTGGAGCCGGAGGTCGATATCCACAGTAAGGATAAGAAAGAATCGGAAAAGCTGTTGAAACAAGCGATCATGGATAAGCTGTCCGCATTGGATAAAGACGTTAAGCTGATGTTCAAGCTGACCATACCGACCGAAGACGATTTCTACAGCGACCTGATGGAAGATCCGCATGTGGTAAGAGTGGTGGCTTTATCGGGTGGGTATACACGAAGCGAAGCGGATGAAAAACTGACACGCAATCACGGGTTGATCGCCAGTTTCTCGCGCGCTCTGTTGCAGGGATTGACCGCCAGCCAAACAGATGAAGAATTCAACGCCATACTGGCTCAATCGATCAAGGTGATCTACGAAGCATCCATCACGTAGTACCGTATTTATTTTGGGAAAAACGGTAAGCCCTGGTAGGACGGTCGAAATCGACCGTCCTTTTTAATCATGATCAACATTGAACTCATTTAACTTGAATACAACCGCTATATTTCAGTACAATGAGGTCAATACACTGCGAGTTGAAGGAGCACCAACATGGGAACGATAATGGAA
>JAAZOK010000095.1 GCA_012797815.1 Chloroflexota bacterium
AGAAAGAAAGGAATAAATCATGGCAGTAAATCCTGAATTAATCGCGTTAGGAATGGTGGAGACCAAGGGTCTGGTCGGCTCAATTGAAGCCGCTGATGCAATGGTCAAAGCCGCAAACGTAGTACTCATCGGCTCAGAATACGTCGGTGGTGGCTATGTGACCGTTATGGTGCGCGGTGATGTGGGTGCGGTGAAAGCCGCCACGGATGCCGGTGCCGCCGCTGCGAAGCGTGTTGGTGAATTTGTTTCCGTCCACGTCATTCCTCGCCCTCATAGCGATGTCGAAATGATCCTGCCGCAGAAGGAAAAGGGCAGTATTAGCGGTCGCTCCACTTCTGCGAAATAAGCACGGATCAAAGTAGAGTATCGTGCTGGGCAAAGCAGGTGAGTTTGATCTCACACAATACCTGATGCGTGCAGAACAAGTGATTCTGCCGAGTCAGTTGCAAAATACCTCGCCAGCGCCTATCGAAGATGGACCTCTTTATGTAGGTGCTGATCTGGGTACGGCTTACCTGGTCTTGGTCGTGTTGGATAAAGACCTGCAGCCGGTCGCTGGCGAGTATCAATTTGCCCAGGTGGTAAAAGATGGATTGGTGGTCGATTATTTTGGTGCGGTCGACCGGCTTAAGGGGATGAAAGAACGTGTGGAAGCACGGATCGGTAGAACTTTAACAGAAGCAGCCAGTTCCTATCCCCCGGGTGTGCCACAGGTTGAGGTACGTGCAACCGCCAATGTGGTCGAAGCTGCCGGACTCGAGTGTGTGGGGTTGGTGGATGAACCAACCGCCGCGAATAATCTGCTGGGCATCCGAAATGGTGCAATTGTGGATGTCGGGGGCGGGACGACCGGAATTGCCCTGGTGGAAGATGGAGATGTGATCTACTCCGCGGATGAGGCAACTGGGGGGACCCATTTTTCATTGGTGATCGCCGGAGCGAGGGATATCAGTTTTGAAGAAGCTGAGGAGCTGAAGAAAACGGAATCCATGCAGAAAATTTTGTTCCCGGTCGTTCGCCCGGTGATGGAAAAAGTGGGCAGCATCGTAGCCCGGCACCTGAACGGGCGCAGCATTGCGGGAATTTCCCTGGTGGGTGGAGCGGTTTGTTTTCCCGGGATGGCAGAAGTGGTACAAACCTATACTGGCATTCCAACCAGCTCACCGGAAAAACCGCTTTTTGTAACTCCGCTTGGGATTGCAATGCAACATGCCAAAATGGCTGCTGAAAAGGAGAATGTATATGGCAGATAATTTTCAATTAAGATGTTATTGCTTGCTCGATCGTATGCAGGCACAATATGCGGCATTCATTGGAACGGTAACCCAGGGTGACCTCCCTACCGAGGGAATGGCATCTTTGTATATCGAAATGGCTCCAGGGAATGAGGTATTTCGAACGGTAGATATTGCCGTTAAGGCTACCGAAGCAAAACCGGGTGCTCAGATCGTGGAACGCGAATTTGGTATGTTCGAAGTGCATTCCATGAATCAAGCAGCGGTCATCGAAGCGGGACAGGTGGTGTTGGACCGGCTCGGATTGAAGAAGGAAGATCGCGTAAAACCACAGATCGCATCGGTGCAGGTCATCACCCGTGTTGACTCATACCAGGCTCAATTATTGAATCGCTTCCGCCGTGGCAGCATGCTCGTACCAGGTGAGACCATGTTGGTCTTGGAATGTGCACCTGCCGCATATATCAACTACGCCTGTAATGAAGCTGAAAAAAGAGCCAATATCAAGATCGTGCATGTCTCCAGTGTGGGTCGTTTTGGGCGGATGTGGCTTTCTGGTACGGAATCTGAAATCGTCACTGCCAGAGATGCAGCCATGAAAGCGCTTGAGAATCTGGAAGGGATAGCCGGTTAAAGAGAACGGGAGGTTGTGCATGGCAAAAACATTTTATACGGAACGCGATGTGGAAGATCTGTTCCGGCAAGGTATTATGACTATCACTCTGACCGATGATATCGTGATGACCGACCTGGCTTATGAAAGAGCCAATAAGCTTGAAATGAAAATGGTGCAGGCGGAAGAGGCACCCCCTGCCGCACCGGTTCGCCCTTATATCAATACAGCACCTTCCAAATCAACGGCGAAATCGGGCAATAGTACATCATCGATTATCCAAAATGCTTCCCGTGTGGCTGAGATCAAGACAAAGGTTCGCGAAGCGGTGAAAAGTCGTATGGGCAATAACGTTGATGGAGCCATGCTGGATGCTGTTATCGAGCGTGTAGCCAAAGATCTTGGATTGGGATAAGAAATGCTTTTTGGCAGAGTGAAAGGCACTGCTGTTTGTACGCAAAAATATCAGGACATGGAAGGCTTGAAACTCCTGATCGTCCAGCCTTTAGATAAAAAACTCAATCCTGTAGGAAATCTACAGGTGGCGGTGGATGTGGTGCAAGCCGGACCGGAGGACCTGTGCGTCATGGTGCGCTCCCGAGAAGCGGCGTTGGCAATGCCGGGAGTAAAATTCGTACCGGTGGATCTGGCATTGGTAGGGATTGTGGATGAATTAGAAGTAAGACCGGATGGCGAATTCAACTTCACGTTAAAAAGCGGCTGGAATGCTTTCACATAGAGGATAGGATGATCATTGGAAAAGTCGTGGGCACGGTAGTAACAACCATCAGCCATCCTCACTATAAGGATCGCCGGCTCCTGGTGATTGAACCGATGCATCTTGAAGATGAAAAGGACGGGGGTGGTTTCCTGGCACTGGATAACAGCCAGGCAGGCATTGGGGATACGGTGCTGGTATTGCGGGAAGGCAGTGGAGCCAGGCAGGTGATGAATAATCCTGACGCATGTGTCATTTCAGTGGTTGTCGGAATCATCGATTCTGTATCGCTTCAATGATGCGAAAGAACCCCTTAATGAAAACCGGTATGTGCTTGAACTGATTTTTAACTAGATGGTATAATGCACGCAAGTGAGGGCATGAATTGAGAACGTATAGCAAACCCCAGAGTATGATTCCTTGCAGTGAATGCAATATCGGACAAATGCATAAGACCAGCGTAACCTATTTTACCTGGTTGAATGATCAGATGATTACCGTGCCGGATTTTCCTGCCTGGGTGTGTGATATTTGTGGGAAACGCGAATATGATCATGAGGCTTTGAACCAGCTTGCCCTTTTACTTCATCCGGTTAGCGAATATCATTCCAGTATATCGTCGAATACGAATCAAAAAGAAAAAGAACACGGTCAAGCTCATATTTCTCCCCAGAAATAATTTATTATCTCCTATAAATAAATCAATTGAATTCGTTGACGCATACTGCATGGCATGTTAAAATAACACTCTCTTCGGGCGCGTAGCTCAATGGTAGAGCAGTGGCCTTTTAAGCCATTGGTTGAGAGTTCGAGCCTCTCCGCGCTCATTTTTGTTTTAATGGACTTTTGTCTTTTGATTTCACTTTTCATTTATCCTGGTTTTGAATATATTAAGTTCTGATCCTTTATTTTTGTCACGTATTATATAAGTGATTCCAGCAGAGTCAGTGTTGCAATAATTTCCGTTATCTCAATATGGCATCAATTCCCAGCGTTTGAAATATTCTCGGAATGGATTTCATGTCATTTTCCTTGATCGGAAAGAATCATAATCGAAATGACCGATTGTGAACGAATAATTGACATATCCTTCCGATTCTCATAATATCTTTATGAAAGGAAATTATTCACCATGATTTTATGTGGCGCAAAGCAAGTAGATATAACTCCTCCTATTGGGATCCCTCTGGCAGGCTACGGCGCCCGTAAAGAAAACAGCAGGGGGATTCACGATCCGTTGTTGGCTCAAATTATCTATCTAAATGATTCTGTCCATGAATTACTGCTGGTAGGGCTGGATTTGGTTGCGGTGGATGCAGATTTTGTGGCTCAGATTAGAACGGGAATCTTTCAATCTCTGCAAATAACGCCCGAGGCTATCCTGGTGAGTTGTACCCATACCCATTCGGGTCCGGATGGATATTGCAACACTTTTCCGCGCGAGTCAGCCAATATCAATTTTCCTCTTCGACAAAATACGGTTGAGAAGCTCGTTGGGGCCGCTGCATGGGCAAAAACCTCAGCCCGGGAGGCGAAATTTAGTTTTGGGAGAGTAGGCGTTGGTGATATCTGCCTCAATCGGAATGACCCGGCAAAAGCGAGCGATAAAGAACTATCACTATTAAAAATTGAGAGTGAAGACGAAACGTTGGCTCTGTTGGTCAATTATGGCTGCCATCCAACTGTGCTGGGACCGGAGAATTTATTGATTTCGGCAGATCTTCCTGGAGCAGCCCGTAAGTATTTTCACAAGTTATTTCCCGAAACGGTCTTGATGTTCATGAATGGGGGTTCCGGGGATGTGAGTACTCGCTTTACACGTCGATCGCAGGACTTTAAAGAACTGGATCGATTTGGATTATTGCTATTCAGCAACGTTATCCAGGCCATGCAGACGACCCAACCTTTTGAAGTACAAAGGGTCGCCAGTGCTAGTTCTCAGGTTGAATTACCCCTGAGAGATTTCCCGTCAATTGAAATCGCTCAAGAAGAACTCACCGCGTATGAACAGGAATTCAATAAATTAAAGAATACTCCGATCGATAGAAGTGAATTGCGCAAAGCTGAAACGAAAATTCAGGGTGCCAGTGCGCAATTGAAGTACTCCAAATTGTTCAGGGATACAAAATCAATTCGTTCTGAGATACAGAGTTTCAAGATTGGGGAGTTGGCGTGTGTGACCATTCCGGGAGAACCGTTTGCCGGGATCACCCTGGACATTAAAGCTGCTTTCCCGGATCAGCCTGTGATGGTAATCAGTTATGCCAATGATTATATGGGTTATTTCCCAATCGATGAAAAAAACCTTACTTATGAAACCCTGAAAAGCCCTTGGGCATTGAATATCGGGGAATTCCTGGTGGAGAATTGTGAAGCAATGATGAGCCAATTGGATGATTTATCCAATCTCGATAAATAGGCGGTGATTATGTTTAAAGAACGGCGACAGGTAAAAATTCAAGAGTATTTGGATAAACATCAGGAAGTCGATGTGAATGACCTGGCATCGAAATTCGATGTCTCTGTTGTGACAATTCGACGTGACCTAAATGAAATGGAAAACAAGGGGTTGATTAGACGCACGCATGGTGGTGCGGTAAATTCCGATGAATTAATGCCATCCAGTTTTCGCAAATTATTAACTCGTGTGAATATGCAACGCGTGGAAAAGCAATTGATTGGTGAATATATTGCCTCCCTGATAAAACCGGGCGAAACGATCTACATCGGTGCCGGTACTACTGCATATTGGGTCGCAAAATATGTCATTGGAATAAAAAACCTCACTATTGTCACCAACTCATTGCCTTTAGCCAACCTGATTGCTCAAATTGAATCGATTAATCTGGTTATGGTAGGAGGATCTCTCCGCCATAAAGAATTCACATTTATCGGGCAGTTTGCTGAAATGACCTTGAAAGGATTGCATTTCAACAGGGTCATTGTGGGTATGAGTGGAATTCACCCCGATTTTGGCTTTACGAGTGATTATCCACAGGAATTAATGATTGACCGGGTTTTTTATTCGGTAACGGAAAATGTGATTGTTGCAGCAGACCATACCAAGATTGGTCATATCGCAACGTACAAGACGGCTGATATTGAATCAGTTAAGACAATTGTTACTACAAAAAAAGCTTCTGCAGAAATGGTTAAAAAAATCGAACAAAAAGGAGTAGAAGTCATTTTGCTCTGAGGAAGGAGGATCAATAAGCAAATTAATTTAGCAGTATATCTTTATTGAGATACAAATTAAATTGGAGGATTGATATGGAAATTACAGTAGGTCTCGCTTTGTTATTAGCCCTTATCGCAGGCTTTGGATACTACTCCCGCAGATTCATGGGAGCACCATTCCTGGAACGGGCAATTATTATGGCACCTCTTACTGGATTGGTAATGGGTGATTTAAAAACCGGTCTTCTTATTGGTGGAACGCTTGAATTAGTGTTTATGGGTGCCACGGCTATAGGTGGATCGGTGCCACCTAATATTCCGGTTGGTGCGGTACTCGGTACTGCTTTTGCCATCTCGGCCGGCTTAACGGTTGAAGAGGCGATCGTAATAGCTGTTCCGGCTGCTCTGTTGGGATCATTGGGTGAATTATTAGCCAAAACAGTGTCGACAATTTTTGTGAATGCGGCGGAAAAATATGCCGAAAAGGGCAATACTTCTGGTATTACGGCAATGGTTCATCTCGGAAACATTGCCCATGGTTTGTCAACAGCCATTCCCGTCTTTGTCGCATTGGTCCTTGGACAGGATGCAGTGGCAGCTGCTTCAACTGCTCTTCCCGAAACGGTTCGTACTGGGATAACTGTTGCAGGAAAGATCCTCCCCGCACTTGGTTTTGGTATCCTCTTAAGCACCCTGGCATCCCCAGCTTTTATTCCTTGGTTCTTTATTGGTTTTGCGATCGCGGCGTATGCCGGATGGGGTGTTCTCGGTGTTTCACTGGTTGGGATCATGGCAGCTGCATTCTACGTTTCGCAAAAAGGTGGCTTGAGCCTGCTCAGTTCTACGGATAAAGGGAAGATTGACCAGTACAGTGTCGTGCCGAAAAAAGATCAGGTAAAAATGTTCTGGAGGTCATTCGCATTACAATCGGCTTTCAGTTTCGACCGCATGCAGGCTTTGGGTTTCACCTGGACCCTTATGCCATTCCTGGAAAAAATCTATAAGGGATCGAAAGAATTCTCTGCCTCATTGAAACGTCACTTATCATTTCTGAATACAAACCCCTGGGTTGTTGGCCCTATTGTGGCGATTGTTGCAGAACTTGAAGCAAAGCGTGCTGAGAATCCTGAAGAGGTCGATGAACAATCCATCCAGGCAGTTAAAGGAAGCTTGATGGGTCCGTTAGCTGGTATTGGTGACTCAATGGTCCAGGGAACCCTCGTTCCTATCATGGGTGGTGTTGCTTCATCCCTGGCATTACAGGGCAATCCCATTGCTCCGATCTTGTTCTTCCTGGTGATCAATACGGCTCATTTCTGGTTGCGCTGGAATTCTTTGAGCGTCAGTTTTAAATTTGGAACTCGTTTCTTTGAGGAAATGGACCAATCCAGTATGAGTAGATTGCTCGAAGGGGCAACCATCGCTGGTCTGATGGGTGTGGGCGGTTTGGTGGGCACATGGCTTAATATTAAAACCCCGGTCGTTTACACCATTCAGGATGCCTCTATCACTCTGCAAGCTATGCTCGATAGTATCCTTCCCAAATTATTACCGTTACTTGCCACTTTGGGCGTCTATTATGGGATCAAGAAGGGTCTTAAAAACACACAGGTTCTGCTCATAATCCTGGTCGTGGGCGGTGTTTTAGGAGCTCTAAAGATTCTTGGCTAGAATATCCTGATAAATTAATTCTATTCAAGAGTAGTGCATTCAATGGCGGGTTGGGTGTGTTTACTCCAGCCCGCCGTTGAGCAATTAGGCATTTGGAGGAACGATGAAAGTAGTGTTTACAAGAGTCGATGAAAGGTTGATTCATGGTCAGATAACGCTTGGTTGGACGAATCTGACCAATACAAGAGTGATTATGGCCGTGAATGATCAGGTGGCTGGTAATGCCTTGCAAAAGAATTTGCTGAAAATGGCTGCAAAACCCGGAGTACAGGTTGAAATTCTGACGGTGGAAGAGGCTAAGGCTAAAATAGCGGAAGATGCCTGGGGTAACACGGCCGTGATGGTTTTGGTAAAAAATCCGATTGATCTGCTTACATTAATTAAAAGCGGGTTGAAACTCGAAAAGATTAATGTGGGTGGTGTTCGCCGACCGGATGCGAAGATCAACTTGACCAAAGAAGTTAAAGCAACAGAAGCGGAACTGGCAGCCTGGAAAGAACTCGCTCAGATGGGGTATTCCATTGAAGTGCAGTTTGTTCCCGACCAATCGATTACCAACCTAAATAAAGTACTGGAAAAATATTAAAGGCATAATGATTATGGACTCTATGAACCAATTCGTTGATATATCATTGGATCTTATTAAAAAGATCCGAGATGAAGAATCACCAAAAATCAAAGCACTTGCAGAAAAAATCGCAGCATCCACCAAGCAGGGTGGAATAATACACTGGTTCGGCTCCGGGCATTCTATGTTGCTTACTAAAGAAGTGTACACTCGCGCTGGAACCCTGACGAATTCAAAACCGATCAGTTTGGATAATTATCTCGGAAAACTAGAAAGGATCGATGGGGTAGGGCAGGCATTAATGGGCTCGTTCACCGGATTGCCGGGAGAAGTTCTAATTGTGGTATCTACATCCGGGGCGAATCCTCTCCCCATTGATGTGGCATTGATCGGGAAGCAACGGGGTTTGTTTACTGCTGCAATTACTGCCATGGATCATACGTTGAAGGTGAAAAGCAACCATAAAAGTGGAAAAAAATTGTATGAAATTGTAGATCTGGTCATTGATACGCATGCGCCTTTTGGAGATGCGTCGCTTTCAACTCCCGATGGAGAAGTTCGTTATGGACCACTCTCTACTCTGGCTGGGGTTGAAATTGTACATATGCTTACGGCAGAAGTTGTGGATTTATTGGTTGCCAGTAATGTCCTACCACCCATCCGTATGAGTCGTAATATTCCCGGAGGGGATGAGCACAATCGCAAGATCATTGAAAAATACAAAGACAGAATCCCAGATTTGGTTTACTAAAAGGACAACGATTATGAGCATGGGAAATATTTATTTCGACAATGTAAGAAATTTAGTGGATATTATTGAACGCGAAGAAATGCCAAAAATCCAAACAGCCGCTGAAAAGATCGCGGATTCAACGGCAGCAGGTGGAATTGTGCACCTGTTCGGCTCGGGGCATTCTATCCTTGCTGCGCTTGAAGTTTTTATGCGGGCGGGAAGTTTTTCTAATTCAAAGCCTATTATAAAAGAATTGGAAATCGATCGATTCGAACGAATTCCTGGGGTTGGTTCCGCTGTAATGAGAAATTTCGACGGGCGTCCTGGAGAGGTTCTGGTTATTTTTTCAAATTCGGGAAAAAATCCTCTCCCTGTTGAGGTCGCACAACGCGGTAAAGAAAAGGGCGTTTTTACAGTTGCGATAACCTCGTTTGAACATGCAGAAAAAGCACGCAATGGAAAAATTGAAGTATTGGCAGATGTTGTGGATCTGGCTATTGATACCCATGTACCGTATGGGGACGCCAGTGTTTTGATCCCGGGAACGACGATCAAAACCGGTCCGCTCTCTACGATCGCCAATGTGACTATCTTACATTCGATTTATTGTACAGCGGTTGAGAAATTGCTGGAAAAAGATGTTGTGCCACCTGTTCGTGTCAGTCGTAACACACCTGAAGGAGATGCTCACAATAAGCATTTTGCAGACCAATATGGTGACCGAATTCCTGATTTGAGGTACTAGATGGCAGCACAATCTGGATTATTAATTAAAAATGGGAAAATGGCAACCGACAGCGGTATTCAAACTAATATTGCTGTCGGCATAAACCAAAATAAGATTGTCTTCGTCGGGAACGATGCTCGGGTTCCCGAAAAAGAATATGCCAACATAATCGATGCCAGTGGAGCGTTTATAAGTCCGGGACTGATAGATTCGCACACGCACGGGGGAGTTGGATTTGATTTTCTTACTGTTAAGCATGAGGAAATCGGGCAATTGTTAAATTGGTATGCTTCGAATGGTGTTACCGCAGTTTTGGCAACCTTATCGGCCGGGTTAAAAAATGACTACCTTAATGCATGTCAGACGTTAACCGGATTGGTAAAAGAAGGGAGCCCGGGAGCCAGGATTCTTGGGCTCCATATTGAAGGTCCCTATATTAATAAAGAGAAAAAAGGGGCACAACCCTTCGATGAAGAAAACCCTGTAAAAGTTTCAGAGGCGGATGAATATCTCGAGTATTTTAATGATGCTGTTCGTGTAATGACGCTGGCGCCAGAAATAGAAGGGGGAATCGAACTGATCGATCACCTGATGATGCGGAATGTGATCTGTTCTGTCGGACATTCTAATGCTACATACGAGGAAACAATACAGGCAATACAGCACGGATTAAATCGCTCGACTCACACATTTAATACAATGTCACAATTAGAACACCACAATCCGGGTATTATCGGTGCCATTATGGTAAGCGATGAGGTTTTTGCTGAAATTACGCTCGATGGGCACCATGTTCATCCAGGGGCAGTCAAGGCTTTGCTAAAAGCTAAAGGTACGGATAAAGTTGTACTAATAACTGATTCCATTCAGGCATCTGGATTAGGGAGCGGCGAGTTTATAAGACCAGGAGATCGTCATATTTATGTAAAAGATAACGTTGCAAGATTGAAGTCGGGAAATCTGGCTGGTAGTGTATTAACATTGAATCTGGCAGTAAAGAATGCCACGACAATGCTCGATCTCCCCCTGGGAACGGCGCTTAAATTAGCTACTCAAAATGTCGCCAATAGTCTTGGCTTAAAAGGAATCGGGACCTTGGAGAAAGGGAACATCGCGGATCTCATTGTCCATGATAAAGAAATGAATATTTACAAGACCATCATCAATGGGAAACTGATCTATTCTTATTAACCATTTATGAAAACTCTTGGAAGAAAAACAATATTACAATTTTAATTTGAGAGAAAAATGATCAATTTTATGCTGGTTTCACATGGTATGTTTGCAGCCGGACTACTGGATGCGGTGAATCTTATCCTTGGAAAACAAGATGGTATTCTCACATATGCGCTCACTGAAGCCGATTCAATAGATGATTTGGCAGTTCGCATCGATGCTGGTTTGGCTCAACTACAGCGTGATAGTAGTGGTGTGTTAATCCTGGTTGATCTTTTTGGAGCTTCCCCGTTCAATATTACCTCAACCATGATTGAAAAATATGATGCGATCGATGTGGTCACAGGGTTGAATCTCCCCATGCTTTTGGAAGTGATATTGCAAAGAAACAATCTCACTATCTCGGAGATTGCTTTGTTGGCAAAAGAGGCGGGAAAAGAAGGCATCAAAGTGCTGAGCGATTTACTGTGAAAAGTTATGCATTATGCATATGTCAATCTGTGATTTGTCTGGCTGAAATGTAATTAAATATTCTTACCAATAATTCTTGATCCAAAATCGTAAACGAATACGTATGCTTTGATCGGCTTGGATAGATACGCATAGCATACGGATTCTGTTTGTTGGGAAGGAATATCATTCGTTCGATTTGTTTAAATGAAATGAGGGCCTGTTTATAAGCATTGATTTGAATTTGATTTTTAAACAATACCACATAGGGGTCTAGCCGATTCCTGGCTACTTCAATTGAGCCCAACCCTTTGATACCCGTGATGATCTCCATGACATCAATATGAATTCCTTCATCAGGAAAATCTGAATCTAAGAAATCAAGCGTTTGGGGACCTCTTTTCATATCGTTACTCCGAACCGTTGATTATGATACCAGAATTATCCAAATGACTAATTTGATTTAATTTATGAATACCTATAATAATCTCTGGAAGGGAGATTATTATGCAAAAAAATCCGATAGTATTTTGGGAATTAGCATCCTTTGATGAGGAGAAATCCGTGAATTTCTTTAGGGAAGTTTTTGAATGGGATCTAAAGAAGGATGAACGCCTTGGTTTTTATGTAACAGATGTGGAAGAGAATACACCACCTATCGATGGGGGTATCTTTACGCTTAAAAAAGCTAAACTTCCTTTCCTTACCCTGTATATCCAGGTTGAGGATATAGAAAAGATGGCTGAAAAAGTCGCAGCACATGGTGGTTTCATTGACGAAGGAGTTCAAAGCTTGCCCAGTGGCACCAAGATCTGTTTATTTAATGAACCATCCGGTGTGACCTTTGCAATGTTGGAACCAAAGAAAACATCTGCCTCGTAATCCCATTAAAAGAGAAGAGCGACTGTAGACAGCCGCTCTTCAGGGAGAGAAGGTTGATGTAATCTAGATTATATTCAATGCACTTATCCGTATTACTGTTGCGATCAGAAATGAGGTATAACCAAATCCGGATAAGGCAATTCCAAATTTTCTCAGTGAGCCAGTCGAGAAATCGAATAACTCAGAGGATTTTTTGACAATTCTCGTTCTTGAATTTTTTGTTTCCACCCTTTCCTTCTCCGATCCTCGGAATAAGCCTGTGCTCATCGAAAGAAAAAGGAACCCTGACATCATGGAAAGCAAACTGATCAGGATGAAAACAAATGATACGAAACCGGCCATCTTTCCTCCTTATATTTGCTATTCTGTACGTAATGCTTCAACTGGTTCAAGATTGGCTGCGCGATTGGCAGGGTAGATTCCAAACAATAAACCGACACCGACGGAAAAAAGTGTGGCCAGCAAAACGGAACCGCTTGTGATCACCGGGTTCAACACAGTGTTCCCCAGGGATGCCACGCTTTTTATGATCGCCGATATCCCTGCCCCAACCAGAATCCCGATGACGCCGCCTACCAATCCTATGAACAGAGATTCAACCAGGAATTGAGTGAGAATGTCTTTTTTACGAGCTCCCACCGCCTTGCGGAGACCGATTTCCTTGGTTCTTTCCACAACGGTGACCAGCATGATGTTCATGATCCCAATGCCACCAACCAGTAATGAGATCGCTCCAATTCCTCCCAAGAAAATGGTCAGGATCTGTGTAATGGAAGAGGCTGCCTCCGTTAGGGTTTCTTGAGAAAATAATTGGAAGTCGGCATCGTCGGTCAGGGAAATTCCATGGCGGCTTTTTAATACCGATGTGATTTCATTGATCGCTGCATCGATGGTCTCGGTGTTGGTGGCAGACACATAAATCTGATCAACGGCATCCTTGGTAGATGACCATGATATCAGTCTGCTTTGAGCGGTTGTTATGGGTACAAAAATTTGATTATCGGATGAACCTAAAGTACTACCACCTTTAGATTCAAGGACACCAATCACCGTATAAAGGTAATTACCAATACGTACTTTATTGCCGATAATATTGGAAGTTGTTCCATACAATTCATTGGCGATATCCACACCAATTACTGCAACTGTTGCACGATCTTCTACCTGTGCATCAGTGATAAAAGAGCCATAGCTGATGTTTTCATTTCGAACCGTTGCATATTCCGGTGTAATGCCATAAATTTGGGCTGTGATCGAATTACCGCTGAAAGACACCTCCCGATTATCAGATACCAGCGGCGCCACTGACGAAAAATTATTCGAATTTATCTCGCTGAGCGCATTCGCATCAGAAATGGTAAGCGCCTGTGAATTGGTGACGCTATTATCGCGAAAAACATAAATGACATTCGTGCCCATTGATTCGATGGAGCTGGTAATCGAGGCGGAAGCCCCTTCTCCAACAGAAAGCATTGAAATGACTGCCGCGACACCAATAACGATTCCCAACATAGTAAGGAATGTGCGCATCTTATTAGAGATCAGGCTCTCCATTGCTTCTTTGATATAACTAAATAGATTCATTTTTAACCTTCCCGTCAATGATGTGAACCTCTCGTTGGGTCAGCTTGGCGATCTTCGAATCATGTGTCACGAGAATGAGAGTTACCTTTTTTTCTTTATTGAGTTTTAAAAGCAGCTCCATGATTTCCTTGCCTGATACGGAATCAAGGTTTCCGGTTGGTTCATCTGCCAGTATGATGGCCGGATTATTGACGAGAGCACGCGCGATGGCGACCCGCTGCTGCTGTCCACCGGAAAGTTCGTAAGGTTTATGATCAAGGCGATCTTTCAACCCCACCTGTTCCAGCACAGATTCCGCCATCTCTTTCTGCTTATGGGCGGTCAATTGATCTGAGAAGTTGTACCGCAGAGGCAACATCACATTCCCTAATGCAGAAGTGCGCGGAAGCAGGTTGTAATTTTGGAATACAAATCCGATCTTTTTATTACGAATAGCAGCCAGTTCATCATCGTGTAGCTGAGATACGTCTTCGCCATCCAATATATAGCTGCCGCTTGTTGGTCTATCTAAGCACCCTATGATATTCATGAGAGTAGATTTGCCCGACCCGGAGGGACCCATGATGGACACAACTTCCCCGGATTTAATTTTGAAAGAAATACCTCGTAATGCGTGCACCTGTACTTCTTCGCTCATTTTATAGGTTTTTACGATATCAGAAACTTCAACAACATTCTTGACCATGGATCTGCCCTTTTATTGCTGTGGTGGTTGTTGGTCGGAGGCTCTATTGACGCGCATCTCCCCACCACCCATGAACATGGCTCCACCAAAACCGCCGGCAAAATCTGAAATTGAAGCGAGATCGAGCTGGACGACAACCTGATCACCTTCCTTGAGTGTGCTATTTTTAAGCACGGAATATGAATCACCGCTGGCTTCTACTTCTACAGGAGTTGGCGTGATGGACCCATCGTCTGCGACAACCATTACGATACTGTTCCCGTTCAGACTCTGGATGGCCAGATTCGGCACTAATACGGCATTCTCAATTTCCTGAACGATGATCG
This sequence comes from Chloroflexota bacterium, assembly GCA_012797815.1. Lineage (GTDB taxonomy): Bacteria > Chloroflexota > Anaerolineae > Anaerolineales > Anaerolineaceae > UBA4781. The sequence continues at coordinate 14,546 of JAAZOK010000095.1, forward strand.
ATGCCACTGCTGTAAATCTGGGCTTGATTTCGTCATCCGGATTGGTAACGGTGATGGATACCTTAAACTCCACTATGCCGGATGAATCATCTCCTGCCTGTGAAATACCCGTGACCATTCCCTGATATTCCTTATTGGGAATTGCATCAAATGTGATGTTTACTGGTTGACCTATTTCAATATCGTTCACGTCAACTTCGGAAACAGAGACTTCGATGACAAGATTGTTTAGATTGTCCAATTGAACGGCTGTTTCTCCACTGGTAACGGATTCACCGGCATTGGCGGAAATATCCGTGATGACCCCATCAAAAGGTGCAATGATCGAAGCTGAATTGACCGTATTTTCCAGAGCCTGGACTTTTGCTTGTGCGGCTGCTACTTCATCTGAATTATCCAGATATCTTTGGTAGGTGATACGTGCTTCTTCCAGTGTGGCAGCGGCCATATCATATTCAATGTAATCCGTTTCTACACTGTGATCATAAGAATGACCCAGTAAATAATTCAAGTTGCGAAGTGCTTTATCCCTGACTAATATCGCATCCTGCAAAGTGGTATTGGCGTTTTCTCTATCCGGATCATCGGCAACCATTGCATCGTATTGCTTTTGCAGGTTCCATACTTCATTGTCGGCGGTATGATATGCAGATCTTGCCTGATCGATCAGTGCCTGATCGGTACCGTTGAAATTCCAATAATCCCTGGCGTCTTTTTTCGCCCGGTAATCATATTCGGCGTCTTCTAATGCTTGTGCGGCTGTTTGGAAATCGGAATCCGAATTCATTACCCGATCTAATTCATATTGTGCCGAAAGAAGGTCGCTTTGTGCTTCCAGGATCGAGGCGGAAACTGAGCTATCGGCAAGTTTGGCGATGACAGTGCCCTCACTGATTGAATCACCGACATTGTAATAAACATCTCCAACGGTACCGCTTGTTCCCCACGTGATGGCAGCGGAAGGCACCGCTTTGACATTTCCCACAATATCGATAGTCTTCGAAAAATTCCCGGTTGAGAGAGTTAAGATCTGTGTTGCGCTGGATTGCTGTTTATTTCCTCCCCCCAGGATTGTAACTAGCAGGATGATAATGACTAAAACGCCACTGCCAATCGCGATGGTTCTTTTTTTATGATCTTTATAGTACTGGGTAAATTTTTGAGCAGAAGACGTGAGCATTTCCTTAAATTTCATGATTACCTCTATTTTTCTCTTGAATATATTGGAAATAATACCATCGGCGGAGTGTTAGCGATCATTCCTAACAGTGTAAGGAAGAAATTGATTGAATGAGTGTCTTCAGGGGGGTACGTGATAAGAATCACACAATGCTTTGCTCAACTTGTGTTAATATGAGGGCATGAGCCAGGATGAGATCGAGATCCGGGAAATCCGGTTGTTAAAATATTATGTTCTTTTTCAATTCTCAATTTACTTTCTGAGTTTAATCATTCGCGATTTTATTTTTCCTGGTGGATCACTTGAAACGGTGAATTGGCTTCGATTTGTCCCTGCGGCTATCTTTATGGGAATTTTTATTCTGCTTGGACTTGAAAAAGTAAAAAAGAATCTTGACAAACCGCAGTTGTTATCTATTTTAGTTTTATTATCCGTTACAACCATCCTGACTCGTTTTATAACGCCAGGTTATACCATTGCAGTTGATCATGCTCGCTTTTTCCCGGGTATTTCTAATGTGGGCGTTTTCAACTTTGGGTTTGATCAAATATTTTTCTTGATTCTGCCGGTTCTATTCGTCGCCTGGCAATTTCCGCAAAAGACCATGTTCTTGTTCTGTGGTTTTATTACCTGGATGGAGATCAGTATCTCATTATTGACTACTGATACAAACACATTGAATTTCCTGATTCTCATCGTTACCATCTTGTTTCGAGGTGTGATCTTTGTGATTATGGGTTTCTTCATCAATGGGATGAGTGAGGTCCAGCGATCTCAGAGAATTGAGCTTGAAAAAGTGAATGCCCGCTTGAGGAAATCCGCAATTTATACGGAGCAATTAGCCCAAAGTCGTGAGCGAAACCGGCTAGCGCGGGAGCTGCATGATACCCTGGCTCATACTTTAAGCAGTACCGCGGTCCAATTAGAAGCGGTGAAAGTATTGTATGACACCAATCCCGCCCAGGCAAAAATCGTCCTGGAACAAAGTCTGGAAAATACCCGAAATGGATTGAATGAAACCAGGAGAGCGTTAAAAGATTTGCGGACCTCTGAACTGGAAAATTATGGGTTATATCAGTCCATTAAGAATCTGCTCATCAGCGGAGCAGAACGCAGTGGATTTATCTATTACGATAATCTGGATGTAAAAATCAATTTTCTCCCCGATCAGATCAGCCATGTTATCTATCGCACAATTCAAGAAGCGATCGAGAATACCGTTAAACATGCTAAAGCGAATCGCGTTGATCTGCAGATAAATTTGATGGAGAGACTGATTCATATTCACTATACTGATGATGGTCAGGGCTTTTCTTTTGCTGACATAGGAGATGCCAAACATTATGGTTTGCGGGGGATGCAGGAACGAGTGGAATTGATAGGTGGAAAGATTAAAATAAAAAGCGAGCCCGAGGGTGGAACGAACATTGAGGTCGATTTGGAGTTGCAGGATGATTAGGATTTTGATTTGTGATGATCAAGAGCTGGTCTGTGAAGGGTTGAAAGCCATCTTGGGCACTTCCGATCTGGTGCAGGTGATGGGTTTGGTATATAACGGCTTGGAAGCCCTTGATTTTTTGGAGAAAAATGAAGTTGATGTGGTGCTGATGGATTTGAAAATGCCGGTCCTCAATGGAATTCAAGCCACCAAACAGATTAAAGAAAAATATCCCAATGTTCATATTCTTGTTCTAACCACTTACGATGCTGATCAATGGGTTCTGGATGCAATTCGTTATGGTGCCGATGGGTATATGCTGAAAGATGCACCACGCGAGAGATTGCTCCAGGCAATAGAAGAAGTCAACATGGGAAAAACACCGGTAGATTCGAAGGTGGCGGGAAAATTATTTGAACAAATCACAAAAATGCCTCAAAAATCGCCGACGACCATTGGATCAAATCTCACAGAACGTGAACATGAGGTATTGCTGTTGATTTCTCATGGGAAATCGAATGCCGAAATCGCCGAGAGCCTCTTCCTCTCTGAGGGAACGGTGCGGAATTATGTAAGTTCGATTTTAGAAAAATTGGATGTCACGGATAGGACTCAGGCTGCTGTGATCGCCATCCGCAGTGGACTGGTGGATTAAAAGAAAAAAGCTCATTCGAATGAGCTTTTTTCTTTAGGAGAGAAAATATTTTTCATCTAATGGAGTTAACAATATCCATGAATTCTTTCACCCGTTCCTGATCAACATGATTTTCAAATGTGCCGTTATGTTTGAATGTGGTTCCTACCACGGCACCATCCGAAAGAGAAAGCTGATCTTTTACATTGGAGGTTCTGACGCCTGTATTGGCAAAAACGATGGTTTCGGGCACGGCTTCTTTGACTAAGCGCAAGACTTGTAAATCGGTTTCGGTACCGGCGGTGAGCCCCGAAACGCATAATGCGTCCGGGCGGTGATTGAAAACGGTGGACTTGGCGATTTCGATCAGATCGCGCTTCCCAAGATATTTGGCAGCTTCGGGAACGATATTGAACAGCAGTTTGACATTTTCTGCACTGATCGTTCTCTGGTGCCGGACCGTATTTCCGCAGTTCGTATCCCAGAGGCCAAAATCACTGGCATAGACACCAGAAAAGATCTCGCGCACGAATTTTGCCCCGGTAGCGGCTGCCAGGTCGAGAGATGCAATAGGATCCCATAAAACATTAACTCCAAAAGGAATGCGGATATCGGTTTTCAATTCTCCAATGATATCTGCCATACTTGCAACGGTGATCGCTGGCACCTTGGTTAGATAAGGAAGACTGAATTCATTGGAAAACATGACAGCATCCACCCCGCCATTTTGCAGAGCGAGCAGATCCTTGCGAGCCCAATCCAATACGTGCTTCATTCCCTTTTCTTTTTCATAATAAGGGTCGCCCGGTAAAGCGGAAAGATGGCACATGGCAATGATGGGTTTTTTCGTTCCGAAAATTTCTTCTGTCCAAAATGTTTTCATATCAAAATACCTTTCTTCATTAAATTATCGTAATTGATGCATTAAATTTGCGGTCTGGGCATACAGATTTCGATAGATGGAATAATTCAGATCATAAATATAGGAATCATCCCGTATGAGCTTATTTCCTGTTCAGAAATTTCTATTGTCATAGTGAAAGATATGAAAATGGAATAACCTTACTTTATTTAGTCCTTTCGCCAAGTGATCGTATATTATTATATTGACAAACTTTCATGATAAATAATAGACAAAATAACACAAAAAATTAATTGTAATTGCGCGATAAGAAATATTATAACATCTCAAAATAAACTATTATTGGAAGTTGGTTATGATAAGAGAAAGTACTGGTTCAGTATTTTTATCTCTCCAGCTTGATAAAAAATTGATGAAGTAGCTGCAATTATAAAAATTTCCGCATAATGACCTTTGAGCCGGCAGACACTTGTTCTTCAAAACCGGCTGCCAGGAAGGTGCTCAATCTTCCCATGTAAAGTTCGGTCGCTTGAACATGGGAGCCAGATCTTGACGGATAGGCTTCAATGATCTTTGCCCCTTTTTCACGGGCATATGCCACTGCATAATCGATTAAAGTTGCCATAAGGTTACCGCGCTGCTCTTTCGACGCGTAAAAACACACGATCGACCAGACCGGCTGGTCATCGATTCTTTTAAGTATGCGCGATCTTTCCAGTGAACCGTAGTCTTCCCGCGGTGCAATGGAAACCCAGCCGATGGCTTTACCGTCCTGATAGGCGAGGATGCCTGGCACAATGCCTTCATCAACCAGTGCTTTCAGCGCCAGCTTATTGTGCTCACCACAGTTTTGGCTGAACTCTTTGCGGGTTTGGCGCCAGAACATGCACCAGCATCCGCCATAAGCGCCATGTGCCCCGAATAAATCCATGAAATCATCCCAATTTGCTGTGGTTAGCGGCAGAAATCCTTTATCCATTTCCTATCCTTGTGGTTTTGTACATTATAGCCGTGAAAGACAACGGGATTGTAAGTGAATAGAAAAAATTTGACAACGAAAAAAGCAAGGCGCTCCCGGCGCGATTCGAACGCGCAACCGACTGATTCGAAGTCAGGCACTCTATCCATTGAGCTACGGGAGCGTGAGCCCATTATACCGCAATTCAAACCGCACCTTAAAAAATGTGCCGGAACCATTTTCGTCAGGAAAAGGAAGTGATTCTTGTTTTTGCTTGATTTTTATCGGGAATAACACTAAAATAGAACTAGAGTTAGATAGTTGACTCGAAAAGGCAAATCCGGTGAAAACCGGAGACGCAAAGCTATGGGTCTAAAGCTGATGCCGCAACATTTTAGTGCAGCAGCCATGATCGCCAGGTTGCCGAAGGTCTATTTTTGTTTAAGATATGGTCTGTGTCTTCGACTCCCTGGTATTAAAATAAAAAGCTTCTTTGAATTCTTGTCCTTTAAAAACTATCGAGGTGCAAGCAAGTTGAGATGTTGCCCTCATCGTTGGAACACATTCCTTTGTGAGGATGGGTGATGACGGAGATGACCTGTCTGATTTATCGGCGGCGGCAATCAGATATTTCTCCTGATAATCACCCATTCTTAATTTAAAAACACAGGTGGCTGGAATTTCCCTGATGTTGTTATAGCTTATGGATATTATTCAAAGAGGTTGTGCTACAATTTTCCCTATAAGTTCTTTAATTGGGAGAATGAGAAATGAGCATGACTTCACGCGAACGGGTTAAAGCAGTACTGGATCATAAACTTCCAGACCGGGTGCCGGTCATCCTGGGGGTTTCAAATGCGACTGGCATCAAAATGAAGCCCTATCAGGGTGTAAAAAAACTCGCTGGCATCACTGCACCGGATGAATATATTTATGATTGGCCTGAATTGGGAACTGCCAGGATCGATGAACAGACCATGCAGCGTCTGCACAGCGATGTGCGCGGTTTGTTGGATAGAGAACCGCTGGAGATCGGCGAAAAAAATAAGGTGCGCGCTCCCCACGCGCCTTGTATGGATAGTTGGGGCAGCGGGCAAAAAGAGATTGAAGATGGAGTCTGGTATCCGGGTATTCATCCTCTGGCAGATGCAACTACCATCGAGGCTATAGAAGATTATCCATGGCCGGATATGGACGATCCTTACCGCGTGGCTCTGGTCAAAGAACAGGCGCGCAAACTGGCGCAAGAAAATCAGTATGCGATTATGGGAACCCCCTGGCTGCTCTTTCCATTCGAACGAGCTTTTGCCATGCAGGGCATGGACAAGTTCTTGTTGAACATGGCTATGTCCCCTGATTTTGCAAAAGCGTTGTTGCGCAAGATCACCGATCTTTGCAAGACCTTGATGGGTCATTTTCTCGACGAAGCAGGCGATGATCTGGATATCATCAAGATCGGGGATGACCTGGGTACGCAGGAAAAATTGATGATCTCACCACGCATGTACCGCCAGATATTGAAACCGTTCCATGCAGAATTCATCGAATTCATCAAGGCGCGCACCAAAGCTAAGGTGTTTTTCCATACGGATGGGGATGTGTTCGACCTGATCGAGGATTTTGTGGAAATGGGGGTGGATATCCTCAACCCCATCCAAACCTCAGCCGGGAAAATGGCAAATTTGTCAGAGTTGAAAGAACGCTATGGGGATGATATCGTTTTTTGCGGTGCCATCGATACTCAACGGATCCTTCCTTATGGCACACCACAAGAGGTGAAAGAGGAAGTAAAACGAGTTATCTCAATCCTGGGAGAGGGCGGGGGCTATATGGTGGCATCGGTGCATACCATCATGAGCGAGGTACCCCCGGAAAATATCCTGGCAATGGTGGATGCCGTAGAAGAATTCGGACACTATTAGAAAAAAAGACTGACCCCAAAACGGGTCAGTCTTTTCATTTTGATCCACTTTACTTCTATTCTAAAGGGATTCCTTTTCGTATGCTTTGCCTTCTTCAGCAGGCGCATGGATTTTCCCGACCACTCCCGCCAAAACCACAATGGTGGCGATATAGGGCATCATACCTAGGAAATCCGAAGGGATGGGCACTTTGAGGATGGAGGCTTTGGCAGATAGAGAATCGAAAAATCCGAAGAGCAGCCCGGCTCCCATAGATCCGAGGGGGTGATAATTTCCAAATATCATGGCAGCCAGAGAGATGAAACCACGACCGGCGGTGAGCAGTTCATCAAAGCGTCCCGAAGAACCCAGGGTGAAATAGGTGCCGGCGAAGCCTGCCATCATGCCACCCAGTGCGACTGCCATATAGCGCGTTCGGTTAACGTTGATGCCTAACGTATCGGCTGCCTTGGGGTGTTCTCCTGCCGAGCGTAAGCGCAAGCCCCAGCGGGTGGAAAACAGGGCAATCGTAACCACAATTACCAGGACGTACATGGCATACACGTACATATTGTGGCTGAATAAGATCGGACCGGCGAATGGGATCTTGGATAGCACCGGGATATCTATTTGCGGGAACAAGCCCGGTTCATTCAAATACTGAAAATCAGTTTTTTGAAGAAATTTCGAAGATAGGAATGATGTGATACCGGTCGCAAAAATATTGATGACGGTACCGGAAATAACATGATCCACTTTATATTTGATGGTTAAAACCCCATGGATCAATGCAATGAGTGCTCCGGCAAGAATTCCTGCGAACATCCCGATCCACAGATCGGTCAAACTTGCTACCACTGTGCTGACAAAGGCAGAGGTGAGCATCATACCTTCAATGGCAATATTAACGATGCCGGAATGTTCACATAACATGCCTGCCATAGCACCCAGGGTGAGGGGAACCGCTCGAACGACCGTGACACGCAGCAACCCCGCCAGATTCAGGGAACCTCCCGATGATGCCCAGGTGAGAAAACTAAAAACGAAAACGCCCGCGACAAGAGCCAGAACACCATTGGTAAATTTACCGAAACCACGGATTAGCTGATATGCCCCGACGATAGCACTGAAGACTGCCATAATTTCCAGCGCTTTCCCGGTGGAAAAGACCCAATCAGCCATCACGGTGGAAGATCCACCGGGGGTCATGTTATAGGTGGTCAGGGCATCTTGTGCTGTGCCATTGATGAAAACGAACCAAATAACCGCCGCGGCAACCAAAAAGATGATGCCCATTGTGATGCGGCGTGACTTGGAGATCTCTTTATATACTTTTCCGTTGTCGTGTGAGGTGTTTTTCTTTGCCATGTTAGTTGCCTCCCCAACTGCTGATCTTGATGGATGCTTCTTCCACGTCCGGTTTCTTCAAACGATAAATGGAGCGGATGATCGCAGGGGCAGCAATGAATGCCAGGATGAGTGCCTGCAAAATCGAGACGATGTCAATAGGCACGCCTGCTTTAAGCTGCATCTGGCGCGAACCGTTGCGCAAGAAACCGAATAACAGCGCGGAAAGGACTACCCCTAAGGGGTGGTTCTTCCCCAATAATGCCAGAGCGATGCTGTCAAACCCATAACCGGAAGAGAAGGCGGGCACCAGACGGTGATTTAGTCCTAAAACTTCATTCGCACCTGCTAATCCTGCCAGAGCGCCGGAGAGCGACATGGCGATGACGGTGGTTTTGGTGGTTTTGATGCCGGCATAACGAGCGCCGTTGGGATTGGATCCGACGGTGCGCAATTCAAAACCCCAGGAGGTTTTAAAGAGCAACCAGTATATGAAATAAGCCACTCCAAAGGCAATGAAAAAGCCGATGTGAAAACGGATCTGATCCGGGAAAAGGCGGGTCAACTCGGCACTCGGTTGGATCCAGGGTGTCTTGGGTGTATATTCATTGGGGTCTTTCATCGGTCCGCGCAGCATGAAATCGCTTAATCG
>JAAZOK010000097.1 GCA_012797815.1 Chloroflexota bacterium
CACGTAGCAGATTTACTACCGGTGATGACGATTTTTGTTCAACTGGTCCTTCTACCGAGGTGGGTTTTGAGGCTGCCATTTGTCGCGGGGGTAATTTGGGGAGCCGGGTGAGCAGGATCGCCGCCAGGAAGAAAGTTGCCACATCCAGAATAATTGCCTGATGCGGACTCATCACGGCCAGGATGCCCCCCGCCAGTACCGGTGCGCCGATTTTTACCAGGCTCGAGAGCTGCTGCAAGAAGGCGTTCGCGCGGGTCAATTCTTCCTTTGGGAGAATATCCGGGAGGATGGATGCCCGTGCAGGAGTCATTAATGATACAGAGACCGCCTGTAAAGCCAATAAAGCGTAGATGAGAATGAGGTTCTCGGTGAAGATCAATCCACTCACAATCAACCCTGAAATAATCAAACTGCCGATCATCAGGTATTTCCGGTCATACCGGTCGCACAACCATCCGGCAGCCAGGCTGGCAGGCAGGGTGGGTAACAGACCTGCCAGAAAGATCCCACTGCTCTGTGCAACACCACCATCTCCACGAAAGACCAACAGGGCGAATATCGCCATCATGGTAATCCAGTCGCCTATGGCGCTTACCGATTCTGCAATTCCCAGGGTAATGATTGTGCGGTTTTTCATTTCTTATTCCTCATATTTCGTAGTTTTTTAGCTACGTTATTAGTATATATAATTACTTACGTTATGTCAATACCCTAAATTTTTATTTCCCTTTCTCGCGAGGAAGGATAGTTGATGCTACAATTAATCCAATCATACGGAGGTGATTATGGCAGAAGCAGTCATTGTGGATGGCATCCGAACACCCATTGGTAACCTGGCAGGTGGTCTGGCAAATGTCAGACCTGATGACCTCGCGGCATTCATTCTTAAGACACTGGCAGAACGAAACAATCTGCCCACTGACCAGGTGGATGAAGTGCTTCTGGGTTGCGCCAATCAGGCGGGTGAAGACAACCGAAACATCGCCAGCATAAGCACACTTTTGGCAGGATACCCCACCTCTGTCCCTGCGTTAACTATCAACCGTCTCTGCGCATCTGGTTTGGCGGCTGTTAATTTAGCGGCACGATCCATCCGTACTGGTGATGGAGATCTCTATGTTGCCGGTGGTGTAGAAAGCATGTCACGTGCACCTTATGTATTTGGCAAATCCGAACAAGCATACGCTTTCGGGAATCTCACTGTCTATGACACTGCCCTGGGATGGCGTTTCCCCAACCCGAAGTTTACCGAAATGTACGGCATCGAACCCATGGGCGAAACTGCCGAGAACATCGCCGATCAATACAAAGTGAGCCGCGAAGATCAGGATGCCTTCGCACTTGCCAGTCATCAACGAGCTGTTGCTGCCATGGAAACCGGAAAATTCTCTGAAGAGATAATTCCCGTGCCAGTACCCGTCAGAAAAGGGGATGTGGTTTGGATGGACCAGGATGAACGTCCGCGGAAAGACAGCAGCCTTGAATCCCTTGGCAAACTAAAACCAGCATTTCGAAAAGATGGCACTGTTACCGCCGGAAATGCATCCAGTCTTAACGATGGCGCCGCCGCACTACTGGTGATGAGCAGTGAAAAAGCCGAAGCGCTCGGATACAAGCCGCTAGCTCGTTTTGTGTCATCAGCATCGGCCGGGGTGGAACCCCGTACCATGGGGCTCGGACCCATCCCCGCCACCCGTAAAGCTCTATCAAAAGCAGGTCTGACCATTGAACAAATCGCCCTTGCAGAAATCAACGAAGC